>JAUHYS010000097.1 GCA_030426445.1 bacterium | reverse complement strand
ACTCCCGAGGTCGATAAATTAAAAGTTTTGCAAAAAGCCTTAGAGCGCGATCTAGCGAAATTGAATCGTATCGAGAAAAAACTCTCTAAAGGAAAAAAACTCAGCAAAAAAGAACAGCATTTATATGACTCGCTGGCGACACATGTTGCTGGAAGAACAGGTGTTGCCGCAGATAGGCATCCAGTAATTGACCAACTAGAAACTTACTTTGATCATCGCTATCCCGATGGGGGGACTCTGCGTAACGACGGTTCTTATGTCAATCCTCACGGGCAAGCTATAGTCAATGATGTAGCTGCATTGACTCAGCAGGTAAAAACTTCTGATATCCCTCAAAAAGCAAAAGTGCTTTCTGCTTTAAAAGAAAAGCAAGCCCGAGCCGAAGCTGCTTTAGTCAAACAAAATGTCGGTGAAAAACTGACCCCTGTTGAAGAGTTACACTTAGAAAAACTTAAAAATAGCACCAGTCTCGAAGACACAAAAGGCCCTAAAGATGAATTGGTGTCGGCCTTGCATGACAATGAGCTTGCAGAGATGTCAGCTGATCAAGTATCGCAAATTATGAGACGCGAGGCGATGCGAGACTATGCGCATCAAATCATAGATGCTGTCCCGGGAAGTGGAAGAGGGACGGTCGATCCGATTGCAGAACACGCTAAAGACATTGGCATGGTTTCAATGGATGCTGCAGGGCAAGTACTGGGAGCACCTCATGGCGGGGTCAAAGGAGCATGGAAAACCTATAAGATGGTCATGACGTTAACTGCAGGCATGTCTATTTTAGCCGGAGCGACGGTGAGTGGGGCCGTTTTAGATGTGGCTACCCGAGTGGCTGGAAAAAAAACGGATTATAGACATCGTTTTTATGGGAGGTTTTCTCCTGTGGTCTCTCGGGCTATTTTCAAGGCGGGTGACTTTCGTTTTAAATTAAATGCTAAAAGTGCCTATGATCTTGAGCAAGGGTATGTTGCGCTTCAAGAAGGGCGTCCTCTTGTCTTGCGTGCAAATCATTTAGATAATGCAGATATCATTAATGTTCAGTCTCTCTTTGGTTTTGGAAACTTTGTTTACAAGGATAGTTTAGAAAAGGCAAAATATGGAGTTGCGGCGATTCCTGCGATTCCCGCTTTAATTTCTGCAGACCCTGTTTTGGGTTCAATCGCTGCGGCAGCAGTGGTTTCCATTCCAGCATTCTTATTGCCTTCTTTTTTTGCTATACTCAAGTTAGTGCAATTTCCGATGAATCGCAGCAATCGAGATGTCAGTGCACAACAAATTCAGGTGGTGAAAGATCGATTAAATGGAGAGGGAGAGAATCGTTCTGTCATTATTTATTTTCAAGGGACTCGCTCTAAAACAGGTACAGTAGGTAAAGCTCAGGTAGGCGCAGCCGATATTATTCTTGATGTCCCTAATGTCGCCGTTCTCGATTGGTCTATGCAAGGTAATGACTATTTGACAGGGCACCTTAAAAAAGGAGCAGGTTATAGGCGTGTTTTAGGCGTTAATATTGATTTTGATGGGAGTCCTTTTAGGGGCACAAAAAAATATTTGGATTTGCCGGAATATGGATCTTTTTTTTATCCCGAAGTCAATGAAGCTGCACAAGCAAGAAGTGCAGCGGTAAAAAAAGAAATTCGAAAGCAAAATGTTAGAGAAGTGACAGAAAATACCCATGAACGGCATAAAAAACTCTTCATGGGTCTTGTCGATGATCTTTATCAGCGTGCTGCAGAGGGTGACCCCATTGCGCGTGGTCAATGGCTTGAGTTACAAAAAGGAATGCGTCCTGGAGTAGAAGCAGTCCATGCGGCTCGAGCCTCTCGAGCTCAAGCCGCGGAAGCCTCAGGCTTGTCTGCTGATGAACTTCAGAGCCAGTTTTCTGCTTCGGGAAGTCTTTATGTGGCTGCAGAAAAATGGGCCACTAAGGCCCACAAGGCACGGAAAGCCCATCGCAAAAAAATCAAACGTTTAAACAAAGAGATCCGTAAACTAGAAAGAAAAGCTGAAAGCGATCCCAGCCTGACAGCTAAGTTAGATAGACTACGACAACAAAAAGTCGTTAAAGAGCAGGCTTTAGAGGATTATCCCAAACTAAGAGAAGATCTCAAAAAAGCTAACCAAGGGGACATGGAAGCCTATTTTAGGGCAACCGAAAAAATTTTAGAGATTTACGAACGAGAGGGCATTAGCTCGGATGCTCGACTTGCTGAGGGCGAAAGCAATCAGCAATTAAAGTCGCGCATGATGAATGATGGAGATGAACCAATGTCTCCTGAAGCCCAGCAAGCTTTTCAAAGTGCACTCACAGCTCAACGCGAACTCGAGGCTTGGGGCGTCAAGGCCCGAACCGATGTTGGGTTTACCGAAGATTTTACGGATTGGCTTGCCAAAAAAGCACCTCTGCCCAAACAGCGCCATGCCTTGGATCGCCAGGCAATTAGCGAAACGGCATCACCGCAAAAGGACGCTGTGAAGAAGACTCGAACTAAGTCCGCTCAACGCAGTTGGGCCAATTTGCCCAAGCGTGCTGCTGTGCGTGGTTTGGGAGCGATTCCAACAGCGGTGGCAGCTCCTTTAGCAGCTTCTAGACAAGCTGTGAGAGGCCGTCGCACAAAAAAAGCTTATGCGAAGTCTCGTGATGTGGTCAGTTTTTCTAATAGTGTGAATCCAAACTTTGATACGAACCGAGGGGTTCCTGTAAATATAGGAAGAGAGCCAGTGAACATGTTGGTGATAGGAAGCTCGGCCGTGACGGGTGTAGGACATTCTGTTGAAAGTTTAAGTAGTAACGGATTTTCTAAAGCCTTGGCGCAAAATGTTGCCGATACTTCGGGTAGACAGGTTAATTATGAGGTCCGCGCCCAACCCTTGGCTGGTGTGCGTGAGGTCCATGACTCGGTATTACCTAAACTCGATCTCGGAGAGACTAAACCCGATGTGGTCGTGATTTCATTAGGAATGAAAGATGCCACAGGTTTTGCTCACCTGGGTCGTGACCTAACTTATGCTCGGCGTGTTGCAAAAATTTTGCAATCGGTGCGTGACCAAGTGGGTCCTGATGCAAAAATTGTGATTTCAGGCATTCCTCCAGTTCAACAATCTCCCAGTGTACGGAGCGGAGTTTTTGGCAGGGCTTCCGCTTTTACTACGGCCCATAATGCGAGCACTTTTGATTCTGCGACACAGAGAGTTGTACAAAATTTAAACGCTCGGGGTGACGAAAATATTTATTTTATTTCACCCAATGGAAGTCTCAAAGGTCGAGATAATTTTTCTAAAGATGGGCCCTGGCTTTCTGATCAGGGCCAGCAGCGTCTGGCGGAACAATTAGGCGGGGCTTCGGCAGCGATCTTGCCTCAAAGTCAAATGCGAGATCGTTCTACAAGTCATCCTATTCCGAGATCTCATCCGATAACAGGGGATAGTCCTGTTGCTCGTGCTCGGAGCCACGATGCAAGTGGAAAGAACTAGTCCGACATTCATTATATCAGATCTTCTAATAGAACGGATTTATACAAATACAATTATAAGCTGGCTTCGGGACTGACAAATTCAAATTCGACAATATTAAAGCGAATGCGGTCGCCATTTTGTAGCGGTTGTGAACAGCGCTCGCCTGGGCTGAGTTTTTTTTCGTTGAGATAGGTTCCGTTTTTGCTGTGGAGATCTTTAAGATAAAATTTTCCATCTTCCATTTCGATGACAGCATGGGTCCGAGAAATAAAATTATCATCGATGACGAGTCTAGCTAGATTTTCGTCACGCCCAACCAATAAAGGATCATAACCGTGCGTAATGATAGGAACTTCTAATTCTTTGCGTACAAGCCTTGGCAGACGTAATACCTCGGTCGCCGTCATAGGACCTGTATGGACTTTGATTCGGGATGTAAGCTCACCAATCGTCATACGCTATTTTGATTTGACCCTTTCGTATCTATCATTTTAAAGTCTATAAAAGCATTTGAGAAGAGAATCTTTTAGATTTGGATACTTAACATTATAATTTTATAAGATATTTATAAGATATTAAAAAAAATCAAGTCATATTCGCAAATTACTTTATTTTGATAAAAAAAAACCTGTTTTTAAAGCTAGTTAAAAACAGGTTTTTATATGAATATTTTAGTGTTGTTTTACCAACGGTTGCGACCACCGTCGCGGCCACCACCGTAGCCACCGCCACCGCTTTTGCGGTAGCCGCCGCCACCGCCACCGCCGCGGCCATATCCCCCACCGCCGCCGCCACCAAAGGACTTTTTAGGACGGGCTTCTTGTACTTTGATTGTCCGACCGCCTAATTGGCTGTCATGTAGTGCAGAAATAGCTGCTTGGGCTCCTTCGGGAGTTTGCATTTCGACAAACCCGAAGCCTTTTGAACGACCACTCATTTGATCGGTGATGATTTTTACGGATTCAATTTCTCCGTGACTTTGAAATAGAGACCTTAGTTCGTCATCTGTGGTCTCAAAGGGCAAACCGCCCACGTAGAGTTTTCGACTCATGATTGAATCTCTCCTTAAGAATTTAATTTATCTTAAGCCTAGAGTAGGTTGCTAAGGACGGGGCAATTTAAGAAATTGAGGCCGGCACTAGGCAAAGTACTGAAGACTGAACTTGACAAAGCTATCATAGCTTTGAAGCTTTGTCGAGGTTTACCTATAAAATCTTTTATGGATTGGTTTTTGCCATTTTTAGATTTTTAGATTTTTAGTTTTTGTTGAATACGTTCAATGGCTTCATGGACTTTTTCTTTGAGACCAAAAGCACTCAAGCGAAAGTAACCTTCTCCACTGGGCCCAAAGCCAGAGCCTGGGGTACCCACAATGTGGGTTTGCTGAAGCAATTGATCAAAAAAATTCCAGCTTTTAGTTTCTTGAGGTGTTTTTAGCCAAATATAGGGCGCATTATCCCCTCCAAAAACTTCGATGCCTATCTCAGTCAGCCCATCACGAATGGTTTTGGCGTTATCCATGTAATACTGAATATTTTGAGAAATCTGTTTTTTTCCTTCCAGGGAGTAACAGGCCAGTGCAGCTTTTTGTACAGGATAGGAAACACCATTAAACTTAGTGCTATGTCGACGACTCCATAATGCATTGATTGAAGTGGGTTCTCCTGAGCTGTTTTTTCCTTTAAGAGCTTCTGGAACCACGGTATAAGCACAACGTATTCCGGTAAAACCAGCCGTTTTAGAGAAACTACGAAACTCAATGGCGACTTCTTTAGCGCCTTCAATTTCGTAAATGCTATGGGGTAGGTCAGGGTCACTGATAAAAGCTTCGTAAGCAGCGTCAAATAAGATAATACATTCGTTTTGTTTTGCATAGTCGACCCATTTTTTTAATGCTTCACGAGTCATTGTGGCACCCGTTGGATTATTAGGAGAACAAAGGTAGACAATGTCGAGTTTTTCTTGTGGGGGTTCGGGGCAAAATCGATTGTGCTGGTTAGCAGCTAAGTAGGTGATGCCCTGATAATGGCCGCTTTTTAAATAAGAACCGGTGCGACCGGCCATGACATTGGTATCGACGTAAACGGGATACACAGGGTCCGTGACGGCTATTTTATTTTGAATATCAAAGATTTCCTGGATATTTCCACTATCACATTTAGAACCATCCGAGACAAAGACTTCGGTATTTTTTAACTCAATCCCTCGACTGATATAGTCGTTTTCTATGATTGCTTGAATAAGAAAATCATAGCCTTGCTCTGGGCCGTAACCATGAAATCCCTCAAGCGTCCCCATTTCGTCCACAGCAGACTTCATCGCAGAAACAATCGCGGGGGCTAAAGGTAGGACGACATCGCCAATACCCAGACGAATCATATCCGCTTGAGGATTTTCTTGTTGAAAGGCTCGAACGCGGCGACCAATCTCTGGGAAGAGGTAACCAGCTTGTAATTTTTGATAGTTAGAATTGATCTGTGTCATATGTGTTTTGCCTTTCCTTTAGGGAATTGAGTATTTTTGAATAAGAGTAATGTTGAAAAAAATGATATTAAGAAAAGTTAATAGATTTTTTCTTATTGAACTTAAAGAAGTATCGTAAACTTCTGTTAAATTCAACCTCTTTATATATATAGATTTGATCTGTGATATTTTCAGTTAGATAAAATCTTAATTCGATAGGCATCAAAAAACTCAATATAAAGCATTGATATGCAAATATAGATTTTATATATCATATGGGGTGCAATCAGGTTGCTATCAGTCATTTTAGTTTATCGAGTTAAATCGATATGTTCTGGTTATTCCATTACATAGGGTGATTAGCTCAGTTGGTAGAGCAGCTGACTCTTAATCAGCGGGTCGCAGGTTCGATCCCTGCATCACCCATTATTTATTTTGACAAATATTTTTGACTTTTTTAGCAACCTTTTTTCCAGGCTGGCGAGAATAAGGGCGTATTCCGGGGGTTATCAAAAAACTAAAGAAGATCAGGGTAAGGAAATGATTGATTTTTTGAATGCTGTTGCCACGCGTGCAGCCAAGGCAGTGGAGTATGTCCAAGAGAGAAGTGAAGATTTAGCTAGTGGAGTTCAAGAGGGCCTAAAAAAGATTTCAGACAGGTTTGACGAGGTTCCACGAGGTATCAAAACAGCTGCCTATCATGTTATTAATACAAGTTTTGGACTTGGGGTTCTCCTTAAAGGAAAACATTATCTGAAACATGCGGAACAATGTTTTGAAAGCTTAGGAGCTCCTGAAATGCGTGAAGACTGTATTCGCAATGGCTTAGATGATATGGGTGCAACAGGGCATGTGGCTTCTTGGTTATTGGGTCCAGAAAACTTAGTAAAAGATCGAGTAAGTAAGCCAGTTCTGTACTTTAATTTACAACAGGGTGTAAGAGACTATATTCGTGACTTTCTAGCTAAAGACTCAGAAATTTTGAAACCAGAGCGTCCTATTGTATCGGAAGGATCTTCCGTTGACAGTAATTTTGAAACTCCTCAATTTGAAACTCCTCAAATAGTTAAGGAGGTGGCAACGAGTCGTGCGGTTTCGGCAAGCATTTTTATTGTAAAGAAAATCAATCCACTTACAGGTATGTTAATTGGAGCAGCTTATTCAGTTCCAGAAATCAGTGAGCTTGCTCAAAATATTGGAACAACAGGCCGAAAAATGCTTAATGGAGAATTGACTTGGAGTGATGGATGGAAATTAGCTTCTTCTGGTGCTGTTGTACTGGTTGCTGTCGTGTTTAATGTTAAACGGCGTAGAAAGAGCAAGCAAGATTATAGGGCTATGGAATCCAAGCCTAAACCTCAAGCTTCAGCAGGTCATCCAGTCAGTATAAGCAGTACAGGAACGCAGGCCTCCGGTAAAAAGAAAAAACCCTATAGAGAAGACGATGAACCTAAAAACCCTGGGATTGCTAATCATCAAAAAGCCCAAAATGAAATTAAAGCCTATGAAAAGGAAGCATTACAAAGATTGACTGCCACAGTGCAAGCCTATCGAGCAAAATCTCATTTGACACCGCAAGAGAAAATAAGGTTAAAGGAAATGGAAGCAAGTCTAGACATTATTACTGGAAAGAGACGCCCTA
>JAUHYS010000096.1 GCA_030426445.1 bacterium | reverse complement strand
CCTTTAGATCATACTCTTCTCCGTTCTGAGAGACCCTTTCGTTTGCCTGGTGTGCTGAAAAAGTTAGGGCATTTTAAATTGAGTTTTTTAGCAGCCAATTTAGGTCCAGAACGGGAATTTCCCTATGCTTGGCTGGTGGGTTATCGCTTTTCTCATTTACCCAACCCTTATTTTGAGTGGGGGATGAGTCATCTCACTATTTTAGGAGGGGAGAACGCACCGGCTTTAAATGCAGGGCGATTTTTTACTGAGCTTTTTACTTTTCAGGATTCGGAAAAATATGCCGATCCCAGTTTTTCTTTTGATTTTAAGGCTAGGGTTCCCCAGCTTCGCAATCTAGAACTCTATACAGAGATCCATTTCGAAGACATGGGCCCCGATTGGGGCGCAAGCTTTAGCAAGAATGCCTCTTACCTTTTTGGAGTTTATGCACCCCGTATCAATCAAAGTGGGACTTGGGATGGTCGCTTAGAAGTTACAAAAACCGGTGCCCGTTATGGAAGACATCAGGTGTTTAGCGATGGCATGACACTCAATCAAAAAATGTTGGGAGCTGCCATGGGGCCGGATGCCTGGTCGCTGCGTTTAGAGTTTTTTCATGATCTCAATCCCAAAAATTTATTTGAATTTAGCTTTCAATACCTCCATCAATCCCAAAATAAATATTTTTTGGGAGAAGATTCTATTCAAACCGTTTCTCACTTAAGCCATCAAGACCGTTTTATTTATCAATGGGGGCTGCGTCATGACTTTAATCCAAAGTTGACAGGGGTCGTTCGTCTGGGTATGGAACAGGTTTACGGTAAAGAAGTTTCTACTCAAGAAAAATGGAATTGGATGGGAGAGTTTGGGTTGACTTATTATTTCAGTCCGCAATGGGTAAAAAAATAAATCTATTTTTCAACAGAGTCATCAGGTTTGAAGTTAAGACTGCTTAGGAGGATTGCCTTCGCCTTTTTGGTCATAGCGGACAATGCGATCATAAAAGGTGGTATGGTGACTAAAGATAAAACGTTTTAAACAGCCTAACCAGGATCGGTAATAAAACAGGTTATTGTAAAACTCTGGCGCCATGGCTCGAACTTTTGGAAGTTTTGACCAAGGGACTTTCATAAAATCGTGGTGCTCATTATGGTAACCCATATTAAAGCAAAATTTATTTAAGGGACCATAGTATGAATTGGTTTCTTGACCTTCCTTGACGAGATAGTGCTCCTGTATCCAACGGCCACCCATGGGGTGAATTCCCAAAGCAAAAAGCGTCGAAAGAAATAAATAAAGTAATCCCATTCCACCAAAAAGAAAATAAAGCCCAATTAACCAAGCAGCTTGAGTCAAAAAATTGAGCAGCGTCCAGGTGTCCCAAAATTTGACATTTTTGAGTCGAGAGGGCCTTAAGGTGCCCTGGACAAAAGAGAAAAAGAAAAGAGCCAACGCTTTACGAGCAAAAGAATTTCCAATCCAATCCGCTTCTTTCTTAGAAGCTAAATCCGCATCGTAGTTAAACTCACTTTGATGGGTATGATGCAACATATGATATTTAAAAAAGGGCATGGCACTAGGAAAAAACAAAGGGCCATTGACCACCAAAGCAAAAAGTCGGTTTTGCCAAGGGTGAGTAAAGACTAAGTTATGCGTTAGTTCATGGGTGACAACGTATAAAGAGTGATTGATCGTGGCTCCGATAAAATAAGTGATCAATGCAAAAAGCCACCAAGCTTGTGTTGGAGCCCAATAAGCTAAAAGAAATTGTAATAAAATAAGTGAGATTGCGTAGATAGCTGTAGAGGGAGTGGGACCAAAAAGCTGTTTAATTTCAGGATGAACAGACAAAATTTGTTTCATGCGTTGCCAATGAGGATTGGGCTCGTGAAGACGCACATAATCTTTCCGCGGAGTTTGTTGCATAATACCATTGATTAAAAAAAATCACTTTGTTAGGGAGACAGCAAATTAACCCAAAGCTCTATATTGTCAACTCTAATCATGAGGGCATAAGTGTGGTTCATCTTCCTAAAAAAGAAAAATTTAATCACCTGGTTGAGCTACTTAATACGCGTTGCCAAACTTTATCCCAGAAAAATTTATTTACCTTTTTAGAAGATGGAGACGCTCAAGAATCCAAGATCACTTATGGTCAACTTGAACAACAAGCAAAACGGATCGCAGCCGATTTGCAAAAACGACAATTAGTGGGAGAAAGGGTGGTCTTAATCTACATTCCGGGCTTAGATTATATTGCCAGTTTTTTTGCTTGCCTTTATGCCGGAGTGGTTGCAGTTCCTGCTTATCCGCCTGACCCCTCTCGTTTGGAAAGGACCTTGCCCAGACTGCAAGCCATTGTTCAGGACTGTCAGGCCAAAGCCATTTTAACTTCATCCAATATACTTGCTATGGCCGAATACATTGGTACGCAAGCCCCTCAGTTGGCTGCCATGGATTGGATTGCAAGCGATCAAGTTGCCCCAGGGCTCGAAGAAAAATGGGAATACCCGGATCTTAATGAAAATTCCTTAGCTTTTTTACAATATACCTCAGGCTCGACCGGTGACCCAAAAGGTGTGATGCTTTCTCACGGGAATCTCTTAAGCAACCTTGAAACGATTTTTTATGGCTTTGGTATGATATCTAGCGATAAGGGTTGCTCTTGGCTTCCACCTTACCATGATATGGGACTGATTGGACCTATTATTGAATCCATTTATGCGAGTGTTGAGTCTATCTTAATGTCTCCCTTGCATTTTTTACAAAAACCCATGCGATGGTTAAAAGCGATTTCTCGATATCAGGCGACGATCAGTGGAGGACCCAACTTTGCTTATGAGCTTTGTGCTCGCAAGGCGAAGCCCGAAGAAATCGCGGAGTTAGATTTAAGCTCATGGAAGGTAGCTTTTTCGGGGGCTGAGCCGATTATGCCAGAGACCGTGAAACTTTTTAGTGAGACCTTTGCCCCTTGCGGTTTTCGACCCGAAGCGCTTTACCCTTGTTATGGTTTAGCAGAAGCGACTTTAATGGTTTCGGGCGCCAGGCAACTGCGTGGCTTTCGTAGTATGACAATTCCTCAGAAACAATTCAGACGCGATCAAATTTTATCCAAGCCAGCCGATGACGAAAAAATGTTGACTTTGATTGGTGCTGGAGAAAGCTTTCCCGGACAAAAAATTGTCATCGCTAAACCGGATACCATGACAGAGTGCCAAGAAGCTGAAGTGGGTGAGATTTGGGTGAAAGGCGCTACCGTAGCTTTAGGTTATTGGCAAAAACCGGAAGCCACGCAAGCGGCCTTTGCCGCCTATTTGCAAGACTCTCAAGAGGGCCCTTTTTTACGCACGGGTGATCTCGGTTTTTTAAAGGATGGCGAACTCTATGTCACGGGTCGTTTAAAGGACCTCATTATCATTCGTGGAGAAAACCATTATCCTCAAGATATCGAACGCAGCGCAGAAAAATCCCATCCGGCTTTGCGCGTGGGTTGTTCGGCTGCTTTCTCGATAAAAGTTGGATACGAAGAAAAACTGGCCTTGGCCATTGAGATAGACTGTAAAAAATTGGATGAAGAAAAACCAGATTACGATAAAGTGTATGCCGATATTCGCGAGGCCATTGCTTTAGAGCATGAGTTAGAAGTTCATACGATCATTTTGTTGGATAAAGGCGCAATTCCAAAAACCTCCAGCGGAAAAATTCGTCGCTCCACGACTTATCAAGAGTGGCAAGAGGGCAAGCTAGAGATAATTGATTTTGATCAGCACCAACATGTCAAACAAGATAAAGGTGCCGAAGCTTCTCAGCAATCATCCTCTCAAAATAGTACTCAAAAAGATCTTCGAACATGGCTTGCCCAAACTTTAGCCGAACATTTGGGAATTGAAATCAAGGAAATTGACTCTAGTAAAAATCTGGCGAGCTATGGATTGGATTCTAAAGATGCGGTGAATTTATCCGGAGAGTTAGAAGATTATCTTGGCAGAACTTTATCCCCGACCTTACTTTGGAAATACCCTACGATTGATAGTCTAGCGGATTATCTTTTGGAAGAGGGTGTGTAACGCCTTTCTTTTTGTTTGCTTTGAAATAAAATAGAAATTTTTCTTTTTGCACCTTTAATAGATTTCTCAAGATCTCTGCCCTGATAAAGTTCCGCTAAAATTGCAGAAGCTAAACGGCAGCCGGTTCCACGTAAAAAAGCTTTCACCCTTTTTGCCTTAAATTCTATGAATGATTTTCCGTCGTCAAGCCAGTCATTAGAAAAGTTTTTATCAAGGCTGTGGCCGCCTTTAACTAAAACCCAGCGATTTTTTTTAGCTCCCATGACGCGTAATGATTTTAAAGCTTCTTGAGTACTCTTTTTTTCTTTTAGAAGTTTTTTATGCAAAATCCATTCAGTCTCAGGAATATTGGGTGTGAAGCCATGACACTGCTTAAGTAAATTTTTTAAAGCGGGAGAAAAAGTTTTAGCCTTTAAAAGTTGGGCTCCCGTGGAAGAGCGCCAAACCGGATCCCAAATCACATATAAGCTCCGATTTTTTTTGAGCCAGTCACAGACTAGCTGCGCATGCCGAGCTGTGGCGATCATACCTATTTTTACCCCCCAAATATTTTTGACCGAATGAAGCTGTTGCTCGAATAATTTTAGCGAGACCGGTTCCCATGAAAGGAATTGATTTTTAGATTGCGCTGTGACTGCTGTCAAAACCACTTGATGCTGAATGCCATAGTTTTGCCAGATTTCTTGATCAGCCATCACTCCTGCGTGACCCGAAGGGTCATGACCGCCAATGGATAAAAGGTGTTTGATTTTTTTTTGATTCATGAAGAACAGACCCTGGAATATAAGGCGAGCATTTCTTGAGCGGCTGCAGTGGTCTTTTCAGCCTGGGTTAATGCAGTGATCATGGCCACGGCGTTGACTTGGGTAGCAAGCACTTCGGTGAGATTGTTTTGATCGATGCCTCCAATCGCAACCACGGGGACAGATAAAGTTCTGACAACTTCATTTAAAGTAGAAATGCCCACGACGGGATGCCCGGGACCTTTGGTTTGGGTCGGGTAGATAGCGCCTAAAGCAACATAATCGGCGCCCTTTTTTTCAGCAGTGACGGCTTCCTCAAGTGAATGCGAACTATAACCTATTAATTTATTGGCTCCGACTATTTGGCGTGCTTCATGAATCTCCATATCATCTTGTCCAAGGTGAATGCCGTCCACGCCGAGTTTAGCAGCCAGCTCCACAAAATCATTTAAAATAAAAATAAAGCTATATTGTTTTTTAAGTTGTAAAATTTCTAAGGCACTTGATTCGACTTTTTGCAGATCTTGTTCACCTTTCATACGCAATTGTATAATGGAAATACCACCTGCTAAGAGTTCTTGGGCCAATTGAAGGTGAGAAGAGTGCGAGCTATAGTGAATATCGCAAATCGCGTAGAGGCCACTTAGCTTGTTTTGAGTATGGATGTTTATTTGAGAGTTTTTATTCATGATGGTGTAAAAAATAACGCGCTAAAAGGCTCATGACTACTAAGCCAATGATAAAAGCCAAAGTTGTTTTAAGTCGAGAATCCGAATGCCGATGGGCTTCGGGTAATAAGTCGGAAAGCGAAATATGTAAAAAAGTGCCTGCTGAAAAAGCCAAGGCCCTCCCCATCCAAAGCAGGCCTTCTGATTTTAAAAAGTAATAAGAACTGAGAGCTCCCAAAGGAATCATGCTCAATACAATTAAATTAATGCTAATAATCATGGAGCGTTTAGCATGGCTGGAGAGTAATAAACTGCTTAAGCTAAAGACTTCGGGGGCTTTATGCGCAGCGATTGCGAGAAAGACACTCAGTCCTAAGGCTGTGGAGGGTTCTAGTATGCTTGCTCCGAGAGCAATGCCGTTGACAAAAGTATGAATGCCAATTCCAATAAAGGCCGTGATGCCCAGATGGTGAACCTCGCAATCAAAAAGTTCGCAAACATGAATCGTGACAAATTTTTCGATAAAAAACAAAAAGAGAAAACCCATCAGAATATAAGCGCCCACTCCTTTGCCTAAATTTTCGTAAGATTCTGGGATGAGATGAAAAAACGCAGCGCCTAACATGAGACCGGCGGAAATACTGAGTACAATGGGAATACGCTTTTGCTTCCATTTAAAAACGATGGGAAGAATGCCGCCAATGAGTATCGCGGCTGCAATCATCAAGGTATAAAGGGTTAAATTTTGGAAAAAATTCATTTAAGTGCTCACTAGAATAATTTTTCTTTAAGAGGTATTTTAAGTTCATTAATTTTTTTTCTTAAGGTATTGCGATTGATGCCCAAAATTTTTGCGGTTTGTATTTGATTATAGCGATTTTGTTTGAGGACCAATTTTAATAGAGGCCGTTCTGCCATGGTTATAATGGTCTGATAAAGATCATGCATGGGTAGAGTTTTGGTTTTATCCAAAAAATCTTGAAGTTTGGCTTCGATCATTTCCTCCAAACCAAGTTCTGATAAATTTTGTTCTGACCGTTCACTTTGCTCTTCTAAAAGATGGGAAAAATCTTTGACCTCTAAATATTCATGTCGACTGAGTATTGCAGCACGCTTTAAAGTGTTTTCAAGTTGGCGGATATTTCCTGGCCAAGGAAATTTTTGTAAATATTGTAGTGCTTTTTTAGTCAGAGTTTTTGGCGGATTTTTCATGTCCACAGCAATCCGGTTTAAAAAGTGTTCACAAAGGGGAGGGATGTCTTCGGGACGCTCTCGAAGGGGTAAGAGATGAATGGGAATGACATTGAGACGAAAAAAAAGGTCTTCTCTAAATTTTTTTTCTTTGACTAAATTTTCTAAACTTTGATTGGTCGCAGCAAGGATGCGGACATCCACTTTTTGCGTTTCACGAGAGCCCAGTCGTTGGATTTCCTTTTCTTGTAAAACGCGGAGGAGTTTGCCTTGTAAGCCCAAAGGCATGTCGCCAATTTCATCTAAAAATAAAGAGCCCCTATGGGCCATTTCAAAAAATCCGCTTCGGTTTTCGTCCGCACCTGTGAAAGCACCTTTGCGATAACCAAAAAGTTCGCTTTCTAAAAGGTCTTTGGGAATCGCTGCGCAATTAACCGCAATAAATTTTTGTTTGGCCCTTTCGCTGTTTTGATGAATCGCACGGGTGACAAGTTCTTTCCCTGTTCCGGATTCTCCGGTAATCAGTACGGATTCTTGACTCGTGGCAAGTTTGCCGATCGTTTTGTAGAGTTCGCGGACGGCTTTAGAAACACCAATAATTTTGGCTTCGCGGTCGTAGTTGCTTCCCATCCCCTCGCGTAATTGTTTGACTTCCTCTTTAAGCTGACGTGCTTTGATAGCCCGCGAGACTAAAATGGAAAGCTCTTCTAGCTCAAAAGGCTTGGCAACATAGTCGTAAGCGCCTTTTTTCATCGCATCGATTGCATTGCTCATGGTATCTTGTGCTGTCATGATGATGACATCAATGTCTTTGTTTTTTTCTTTAAGGGTTAGGGTGCTAAGTAGTGGAAGCAGTGAAAACCCGTATTACGTTTAGTAATCGAGTCAATTTAGGGTTTATTTATTGAGGTT
>JAUHYS010000095.1 GCA_030426445.1 bacterium | reverse complement strand
CTTTAAAGGAAGGTAGCTACCAGGCTTTGGAGTGGCTTCGGGTGCATCTACTAGATTAGTTCCGCAGCTTAAAAAAGTAAGGCTTAAAAAAGATAAAAATATTTTATTAAAAATTTTAAGTGATGAAAAAAACACCTTAGGCATGACGCCCCCCTTTCTCAGCATTGATCAAATCTTGCTAAAGTAAACCCTTCTGTTTGCCTTTGTCAGACACAATACATCCACTAGCTTCAAACTTTTTCTGCTTCAAGCTTAATGATTTAATAAATTTTTACCGCTGAGATAGAAATCCACTAGAACATAAAAGCCCCTATCGTCAAGGGTATTTTTGACAGGTGTTTCTAAATACTGTGGAATTTAAGCAATCTCTAAAACAACGGGACAATGATCCGAGCCCATGACTTCGGGGCTATAATAACTGCGTTGTACTTTATCTTTAAGTTCTGGGGTGATGAAAAAATAGTCGATTCTCCAGCCAACGTTTCTTTGTCTGGCGCCTGCGCGGTAGGACCACCAGCTATAATGACCCGAATCACTTTCGTGTTCGCGAAAGATATCTATGAAACCTTTAGAAACGAGTTTGTCGATCCAAGCTCGTTCTTCTGGCAGAAAGCCGGTGTTGCCTTGGTTTTCTTTAGGGCGGGCTAGGTCAATGGCTTGATGGGCCGTGTTAAAATCTCCAGCTAGAATAATCGGCTTACTTTTATCTTTTTTGAGCTGTAGTGCTTTTTCTAGGACTAGGTCCGAATATTTTAATTTATAAGGAACTCGGCTCAAATCATGCTTTCCGTTGGGGTAATAGCCGTTAAACAGAATAAAATCAGCATATTCGGCAATTAATGTGCGGCCCTCGATATCAAACTCTGAAGCTCCCAAGCCCTCGGTCAGATTGAGTGGATCTTCTTTGACAAAGAGCGAAACTCCACTATAACCTTTGCGCTCGGCAGAGGACCAATAGGGACGATAACCTTTGGGTTTGAGTAAAGTTTCGTCGAGTTGAGAAGGGTGGGCCTTGGTTTCTTGTAAACACAAGATGTCCGGAGAGGCCTTTTCCAGCCAATCCAAAAACCCTTTTTTGACCACTGCGCGTATTCCATTGATATTCCATGTGACTATTTTCATTTGAAAAAACCTTTATAAATGACTAAATTAAAAATTCGATTGGAGCTATTTTCATGAATTTTTTCCATATTTCAAGTAAGAAGACTCATAAAAATGAGTTAAAATTATTTATTTTGGTCTCTGTGATTTGTGCAAGTTTATTTCCGTTTTTTTCGGTCTATGCACAAAAAGCCAAAAAGAAGGCTTTTCAATTAGAGCAAAAAGAGGGGGAGTTAATTTCTCCTGCAGCCTTGAGTCAAAAGGTTGAAGGCCTATTATTTGAAAAAAGTAATCAAGAGCGCGTTAAAAAAGGACTTGTTGCCTTAAAAAAACTTGATGTCATTAAAAAGGCGGCCCAAGATCATTCAAAAGACATGATAACGCGTCAATACCTCTCACATTTTAGTCCAGAGAAAAAATCTGTGGTGGATCGAGTTGCCAAGTATGTGCAAGAAGTGCGCGCTTCTTTAGGAGAAAATCTACACAGTGTACAAAGTCAAAAAGGTCTCAGCGATCCGGAGGCGATTACTAAAGTGATGATGGAGGACTGGATGGGTTCTAAATCGCATCGTGCGAATATTTTATCGGATAAATACACTCGTATGGAAATTGCCTGTATCAGTAGTTGGACACAGATTTTTTGTACCCAAGTTTTTGCCAGTGAGGGACTTTAATGTTTTTAATTAGAAAAATAAATTTAAGACTCCTTAAACTGTTGATGGGCTGCTTGCTTTGTTTTTTTAGTTACCATGTCTATGGACTGACTCCTCCACAGATTGCCTCACAAGTGCAAAAGGCCTACGAGGCTACAGAGAATTTAGAAATTCAATTTGAACAGGAAACCTATGTCGCACTTTTAGAAAAAAAGGTGAAAAAAAAGGGTAAAATGACGCTTAAAAAACCCGGAAAATTTAAAATTATTTATGAAGGCAAGCGCGGCAGACATTATTATAGTGATGGCAAAACACTTTGGATCCAACAGCAGGGGGATCATCAGGTGCAAGAGGTGTCTTTAAGTGATGAAGAGATTCCCGCTGAAGCCTTAAGTTTTTTAACGGGTTTGGGTCAGCTAACAAAGGAGTTTGCTGTTGAATCAGTTGACCCTAAAAAGTGGGAAAGTTTTAAAAGAGAAAAGGGCAAACTGCATTGGTTAGAACTGACCCCGCTTAAAAAGCTTTCTCAAATTAACTGGTTGGTAATGGGTTTTGATCCGGATACTTTTTTGGTGAAAGAGTTTTATTTATTCAACGAAGGGGGCAATCTCACCCATTATTTTTTTAAAGATATTCAAAAGCCGGCTCAATTGAGTGAGGATGTTTTTGTCTTTAAGAAAGCTTCCGAATAGCCTCAGCGCGCTCTAAAGTGGTGGGGTGCGAGTAATGATAAAAACTATACCAGGGGTGAGGCGTCAGGTTTGAAAGGTTTTCCTTAGATAATTTGACTAAAGAAGAAATCATGCTGTCAGGATCTTTGACCGTTTGGACAGAAAACTCATCGGCTTCGTATTCATTTTTTCTAGAAAATAAATTAAAAACTGGAGTCAGAAAAAAGGTAAAGACCGAACTAATCAGCCCAAAGATGACGATTCCGGTATGCAAACTGGGTGTGGTGATACCAAAGATCTGAAAAAAGGGGGGCCATTTCAATAAGAGCGAAAGTATCCAAAGCCCCAGTAAAGTCATCAGGCTAGAAAGAATCAAACTTTTTTGAATATGCTTTTTTTGGCTATGCCCCATTTCGTGGGCTAAAACTGAAATAATTTCATCCTGGTTAAGTTGTTTTAATAAAGTATCAAAAAGTACAATGCGCCTAGCTTTTCCCATGCCTGCAAAAAACGCATTAGAATGACTGGAACGCTTGGACCCATCGATTGTAAAAACTCCCATCATCTTAAATTTAATTTTCTTGGCTAAAGCTTCGATGCTGTTTTTAAGTTCCCACTCTTCAAGCGGGGTAAATTTGTAAAAAAGTGGGGCAAACAAGACTGGAAACAAAGCTGCCACTAAAAATTGGAAAAACATCACTAGGCCCCAAGCTCCTAGCCACCAATAATCTCCTAACCAGGTCACGGTTTTAAAAATCAGTAAAAGTAGGGGGGCTCCTAAAAGTAGAGCTAAAAAACCGGACTTGATCTGATCAAGTATAAAAGTTTTTGCTGTAGTACGATTAAAACCAAAAAGTTCTTCTAAAACAAATTGGAAATAAATTGTAAAAGGTAAACCCAATAAATAGAAAATGGCCCCTAGCATAAAAGGATAGCTAACCGGATACCAGATCGAGTCAGCTCCGATGGCATTGGCTAAAAATTGATCTAGCGTACCAAACCATCCTGTGAGAATAAAAGCCCACAGCAAGACGACTTCAAAGAGGGTTTTAATCCAACCAAAATGCGTTTTACTTTGAGTATAAGAGATACTTTTTTGATATTCTTCGAAGTTGATAGACTTTGCAAATAGATCTGGAATGCGCGTGAGATGCTTTTTTATCTCTTTGAGGTTAAGAAAATCCAATAGCCATTCGTAAAAATGTGAGATTAAAAAAAAGACGAGAAATAACCAAAAAAACCAATGTTGTATTTGTGCCATATAAAAAAAGTAAAGAGGGATAGAAAATTTTACAAATTCAATCAAGTAATTAAGTCGAACTTTTAAATATTTTCACTAAAATGATAATTGGTAGGGTTTTGTCCATCAATTTTATAATTGCGAAAAAAGTTAATGGAAGCAATTCGATTGCGTCCTGCGCTTTTTGCTTCGTAAAGTGCAGAGTCGGCCATTTGGATTAATAAGCGTGGATTAAAATCATCTAATAACTCGGTAGAGACATATCCGATACTGGCTGTTATTTGTAAAATGCCTTCTGGGATGTTCATTTTTGGGTCGCGAATTTGAGACAGGATTTCCTCTGCACGAGAACGAGTATTTTTAAAACTGCATCCGGGCATGACAATTAAAAACTCTTCTCCTCCATAGCGTCCCGCATAGTCATAAGGGCGGATGACTTTAGAAAGCCTTTTTGCGGCTTCTCTTAAAACAGCATCCCCTGCCATGTGACCGAACGTGTCGTTAACTCTTTTAAAGTGATCCAAATCAAGCATGATGACCCCTAATAAGTTATTTTCACGCTTGCTTCGGTAAATTTCTTTTTCTAATAGTTCGATAATGGCACCGCGGTTGTAGAGGCTTGTCAGAGAATCAATAGAAGCCTTGCGTGCTAGTATTTCTCTAGCCTTGGAAAGCTCTGTGAGAAGCTCTAGAATTCTTCGGCCTACCAAAATTCTTTGTTTGAGCTCATTTGAGTCGAAAGGTTTTGCTAAATAATCGTCTGCACCTGAGGAAAGGCCCTCAATGATATCTTTGCGTTCGGTTTTTGAAGTGAGTAAAATGACATAAGAATAAAATGGATCCTCGCGACTCCGCAAGTGCCGAATGACTTCGATGCCATCCATTTCTGGCATCATCCAATCGAGTATAAGTAAGCGGGGCGCGTCTTTTTTTTGTATAATCTCCCAAGCTTTTTTCCCATTTTCTACAGAGACAACGTTATATCCCCACTTTTTTAAAGTGCTTTCTAGTAGTTTCCTTGAGACCAATTCGTCTTCTGCAATTAAGACCTTCATGGTATGATTTCCTTTGTTATAGATCCTACCCAACCATATTATATATGGGAACATAACTCTCTGGTAAGGGTTTCAATTTCTTTTTCCAAATTTTTGAACACTTTTTGAGCATCATCTACTTTTCCTTGGTGACCCATTTTTTCTAATTGGTATGCAACATCGTAAGCTTTTTTTGCTGAAAAATTACTCACGGAGCCTTTTAAAGAATGCGCAGACCTCTCTAGTTTTTTGGCATCTTTTAGATTTATCGCTCCTTCGATCTCATTGAGAAGTACTGGAGATTCTTCCACAAATATATTGACGATTTCACGCATTAAAGTTTCATCGCCTCCTACACGTTCCATCACCATACCATGATCATAACTTTCGTTACTTGCTTCCTTTGTTGCTGTGTCAGAGTAGAAATTTTTAATGACATCATAGAGTTGTTTAGGATTAACCGGTTTAGAGATATAATCATCCATGCCGGCTTCGATGCACTTTTCTCGATCGCCTTTCATTGCGTGTGCAGTAACAGCAATAATAGGAATGTGTTTTCCGGTCTCTTGTTCTTGAGTGCGAATAGCTTGCGTCGCTTCCATCCCACTCATTTCTGGCATTTGAATATCCATAAGAATCAAATCAAAAGGTTCTTTTTTTAAGAGATTCAAAACTTCATGACCGTTATTAGCAATGACGACATGGTACCCTTCTTCACTAAGTAAATTATATGCCACTTTTTGGTTAACTAGATTGTCTTCTGCTAATAAAATTTTTATATTATTTTTCTTTTTCATAATTGACTCCCTCAGTCCTAGGGTTAATTTTTTCTAAACTTTGCACTAAACCTTGTGCGGAAATAGGCTTAGCAATATAAGCGTCGAAGTTTTCTATATAGCAGCGTTGTTGATGAGTAATACCAGGAGCTGTCATTGCAATAACAGGAATAGGCGGAATATGACTTTTCGCGATTTTTTTTAACTGATCAATATTTTGTATGTTTTCTTTATCCAATTCTTCTAAATCTAAAAGAATAGCGTCTATTTTTTG
Source organism: bacterium (assembly GCA_030426445.1). Lineage (GTDB taxonomy): Bacteria > UBA10199 > UBA10199 > DSSB01 > DSSB01 > JACKPJ01. Next base: position 1,841 of record JAUHYS010000095.1, on the reverse strand, counting down.
AGCGGTGTCTTTTAGGCCACTCTTCAGGTTTTGGTAATCCTGTGTAAATAAAGGGTTGTGCCCATGTTTTTTTAAGGTGTGAGCGATTACCTGGCGATTAATATGGTTACTTTCTGCAATTAATATCGTCAAAGCGAGGGCTTCGTGATGTAATAGAGTTGCATCAGAAGATTGACTACTTAAAAGATCTTTTAGTGTCTTTAATAGCTCTGCTTGGCTGATTGGCTTATTAAGATATTTTTTTATTCCCAAATTTTCTAAGCGCTTCATTCCGCCCTCTCTATCCATTGAGGACAGCATGACACACTTTTCACTAAGTTTAGGGTAGTCTTCTGTGACTTTAGCTAAAAACGTAAAACCATCCATTTGAGGCATATGTGCATCAACTAATATGATGTCATAATCTTGAGACTTTTTTAATATTCCTAAAGCAACTAGGCCATTTTCAGCATCTACGGCAGACATATTCCATGATTTTAATAATTCACGTAGGATTCTTCTATTCGTTTGGTTGTCATCAATGACTAAAACTTTTTTTCCTTTAAAGGTTTGAGTACGAAGGTAAACGACTTTGGGTTCAAATTTTTCATTGAGTTTAAGGGGGATGCTAAAATAAAAAGTACTTCCTTGATTCAGCTTGCTTTTGACCTTCAGCTCTCCACTCATCATGGCAACCAGTTGCGAAGTGATAGCTAGGCCAAGTCCGGTTCCTCCGAAGCGGCGTGTTGTGGATGTATCGGCTTGTGAAAAAGCCTCAAACACATGAGGTAGTTTTTCTTGAGGAATACCCAATCCCGTGTCAACTACCCCAAAAAATAATTGAGTAGAATCCGTTGTAGTAGATTCTGCAGCTACTTTTAGAATAACTTCTCCATTAGGAGTAAATTTTATAGCGTTGCTAAGTAGGTTAATGATAATTTGGCGGAGTCGACTGGGATCGCCAATGACTTGGGTAGGGACATCCGGAGCAATATCCAAAATAAGTTCAATATTTTTTTCTTCAGCACGAAAAGACAGTAGCTTGATAGCATGGTCCAAAACAGCATATAGATCAAAAGGGATGGCTTCTAGCTCGACCTTTCCGGCCTCAATTTTGGAAAAATCCAATATATCATTTAAAATATTGAGAAGTGCATAGGAAGAAGACTTGATGGTTTCTACGAAGTCTCTTTGTTTTTTGTTAAGAGGTGTGGTGTCGAGTAACTCGCTCATACCAATAATTCCGTTCATGGGAGTGCGGATTTCATGACTCATGTTAGCTAAAAATTCTGATTTTGCTCGAGTTGCGGCTTCAGCAGACTCCTTTGCTTCAATGAGTTCTCTTTCTGCGCGTAATCTCTCGGTTTCTTTTAACTTAAGGTCTTCGTGCAGGTAGAGTAATCCAGTAAGTATTTCTTTTAAGTTGGGATTTTTTTCTTTTTCTATATCTATATCGCGGATAGAGCAGTTCCCTGACGTAATTTCGAGTAAATATTTGATCGTGGTTTCGGCTATTTTAGATTGATTTTCTTGCATAAATTCATCAAAAAGTGTGTTTTCAATAATGCAAAATATTCCAATTATATATTTTAACCGAATCTATCTTTTTAAAGAAAGGAATTTTATTCAGCTTTTCTAAAAAAAGTTTAGTCCTGCCAGAGGAATAAAGGAAATTACTCAAATTTAATTTGTTTTGCTTGAAAAAAAGCACGATATGGCCCAAAGTTATAGGATAGTTTTAATAAATTTTTTTCTCGCTAAAGAAAGGTTTTCCAATTAAACTTAAGTAAAATCTAGCTGTTAGACATCCATTTCGGAGGAGAGTTATACAATGAAAAAAATAATACGTGTTTTGCTGGTTT
>JAUHYS010000340.1 GCA_030426445.1 bacterium | reverse complement strand
CCTTGCATCTAAAAAGAAAAACTTAGGCACAAAAGTTTCTGAAAAAATGGATCCCGTAAAGGATCAGAAAAAAGTTAAAGGGGCCTCTAGGCTTTTTGAAGGCATTGAGTCAGGAGCGCTATTATAATGGCCGATATTTTGCGAATTCCTGTCAATCCTGATGAGTCTGCTTTCAAACTTCGCATAGCTTTAGAAGGGCGTGATTATGTTTTTAGCTTTGATTTTAATACGAGAATGAATCGGTGGATTCTGGGAATTTATGATGCTGAAGAGGATCCCATTGTTGTGGGGATTGCGATGAATATCGATTCCAGCCTCTTAAGACTTTATGTTGATAACCGTTTACCACCAGGTGAGATGATTCTTTTTGACACGAGTGAAAAACATATTGAGTGCTCAAGAGACGAATTGGGAAAAAGGTGTGAGCTGCTTTACTTGGAGAGTGAATAAATGAGTAGGCTCTATTTAAGAAATGTCATTGTGACCATTATTCCCACGACCGGTGAACCTAAGAAAATCTCCGAGCTTAAGATCAAGTTTAGATGCAGTAAAAATGAAGAGTCTAAGCCTAATACCATGGAGCTTGAGATCTATAACTTGAGCCAAAATACTCGAACTAATCTTGAGGGCAAAAATACAACAATAATTCTGGAGGCAGGCTATCAAGATACTACTGAGGTGATTTTTACTGGCAATGTCACCAAAGTCGTTCATTCAAAAGAGGGACCGGACATAATCTCTAAAATTGAGCTGGCTGATGGAGGTAACAAATACCGCAATGCAAGAATATCAAAAGGCATTCCCCCAGGAGCCAAAGTAAAGCAAGTGATTAACGAGCTCGTATTATCGATGGGGCTTACCCAAGGTCCTATTATTGGCGTCCCAAATTCTCAATACGCCAATGGCATCACCTTGCAGGGTTTAGCCAAAGATAGATTGGATGAAGTCTGTCAAAGTCATGATCTAAGATGGTCAATTCAGGATGGTGCTTTGCAAATTGTACCAAAGAAAAAAACGACGCTGGATACAGTTGTCATCATGTCCCCAGATACAGGTCTTATTGGCAGCCCGAATAAGACCAAAGATGGGGTTGAGTTTAAATCACTTCTTCAGCCGGTTTTAAAGCCAGGCAAGCGAGTCAAAATTGAAAGCAGGTTTATTAACGGAATCTTTAAAGTAGCTAATGTCTCTCATAGCGGGGATTCCAAGGAAGGTGACTTTATTACAGAATGCGAGGCCTTCGGTGGCATTAACTGATTTTTTTAACGAGAAAGAAGCTCCAGGCAAGGGTGCAACACCGAGTCTTGCTGAGATTATGTCTAGAGGTGCAAAATCCCAGCTTTATGACACCAGGGTTTGCATGCCCGCTGAAGTGCTCAAATACGACTATAAAAAGCAGTCTGTTGACGTGCAGCCTTATTTTAAACAGACATATGAAGACGGTGCAGTAGAAGATATGGCTCAGATTTTTAGCGTTCCTGTAACCTTTCCTAGAGCGGGTAAGTCATTTATTTCATTACCTATCAAAAAGGGCGACACGGTACTTTTAGTTTTTAGTGACCGCTCGATAGACAAATGGAAATCCACGGGTGGAAAAGTGGAC
>JAUHYS010000094.1 GCA_030426445.1 bacterium | reverse complement strand
ACGATTAATCAGAGCCTGAACCTGATCATCAAAGTCCTGCACCCCAAGAGAAATACGATTAAAACCCAACGTTTTCAACATTTCACAAAAGGCTTGGGTACTAGTTCGCGGATGCATCTCAATGGCAATTTCAGCATTATCTTCTATTTGAAAAAGCTTTTGTATTTGAATAAAAATATTCTGCAATTCTTCAGGCTGAAGAAAATTAGGGGTCCCTCCTCCAAAATGAATCTGGCAAACTTTAGGCCGTGCAATGCCTATTTTATTATGCACCATTTGCATTTCTTTCATTAAAGCCTGCAGATATGTTTTTGTACGTTGATGATCCTGAGTAATGACACGCATACAACCACAAAAGTGGCAAAGCTTTTGGCAAAAAGGAATATGAAAATAAAGCGATAATTTTTCTTCGGGTTTTAAAGCGGACAAGGCATTTTGATAGTCCTCTTCTGTAACTTGAGAAGTCCACACAGGAACCGTTGGGTAGCTAGTATAGCGCGGACCCGCAACGTTATACTTTTTGAGAAGAGAAGATAAATCCATAATTTAACTCGTAGCAAAGTCTCATAAAAATAAAAACCCCAATCTAAAAACTAGATTGGGGCACAAAATAATTTATTAATTCTAAAATTTAGCCTAAATTCTTTTTAATTGTCAGGGCTATCTTAGTTTACAGCTCTACTGATTAACCCATACTTCGATGACAACCTCATCCCAATCTTGTCCTGCTGAGGCATTTATCATTCCAATATTACCCGCAGCGGTACGGAAACTCATATATGGGTTAGAGTTATAAATCTGATTCGCGTTAATACCATCTGGATCAAAGTTGGAATCTAGAAGACCAATACGCTCGAGATGGGTTAAACCAATATTAGCAATGGCATCAAAGTCCTCTTGAGTGCTAACTTTAAGCTCAGTCACATTAAAATTAGCGTCCCAGTTCAAAGTAGTAAAAAGGTATTGAACAGCTTCCAGTCCAGGGTAAACTAAACGTGGATTCTCGTCACTGCGAAGGTAAAAGAGATCCACATCGCTTACAAACTCAGGAAAAGCAATGATATGATTAGGCGAATGAATACTAGCAGTGGCGAGATTAAGGAAAACTCCCCCACCCATATCAATACCATCTGGATCGTTAGGGTCGTAGATATTATCTAAAACAATAGTGTAATTAATTGGAGCTGGTAAAATATCCACAACAAAGTCAACACTGGCTTCTTCACCCGCTTCATCGACTACAGTAAAGGTAAAAGTCTCTACAACCGGATCCAAACCTTCGGTTGGATAGGCAAAGTCTTGAATAAATAGTTCTTGACCTTCTCCAGCAATGATTTCCTCATAACCCAAGTCAGAATTGACTTGATACTCTACAAGACCCTCTGGCATACTTGCAATCACTTTGACTTCGGCGATTTCGCCTTCACCGTTGGTAATTTTAATCTCGGAGTCATTCCCATCCAGCTGAATAGTAGGAAGATAAGGGTCTGGCTCCGGCTCTGGTTCGGGCTCTGGTTCAGGGGTTGGATTGGGCGTGGGCTCCGGTGAAGGGTTGGGTGTAGGTGTAGGTGCGGGTTCAGGATCACTGCTACCGCAGCCTACAGCGACAAAACTCAAGCTTGCTAACAAGAGTAATAAAATTTTCATATTTTTTAAACGTTTCATAATGACTCTCCTAGAATCAATCATTCTGATTTTATGGTAGTGCTTCAAGCAATTTATTATTGTTTATTGCTTAGAATTAAAACCAGGTTTGGAGTACGTGAATTTTCAACCAAATGAGGTCGCTGGCTGAAAAAACTATGCTTCCCCACTGAACGCCGGATTCTACATGAAAGTTTTAGACAAAATCAAGACTCTTTTTTAATTTTTATCGCTATGCGTCAAAATCTGATAGGCATCATAAAACCCCTGTTGCACCCCTTGCCTTACCTTAATTTTATCTCGGGTGGTTCGGTTGACAGGCAACTCAAATTGAGGCCGAATTGTAATCATTTCAATACCTTGAGGTGGTTTTTCTATTAAGTCAATCGTTTGATTATACTCATTATGCCGGTTGCTGAGTGCCTTGGCAACTTGGGGGTATCGTCTAAAAACCAGCCGATTCACCCATGAAATCTTGCTAGGTTTTTTTCGATAATGGGCAGGCCGAGAACAAATGACAACAATTTTTTGACATTTTTCTTCAATGGCTTTGCTAATGGGAATAGAACTTGTGAGTCCACCATCCATTACGCGATCTCCCTGATAATAAAGCGCCCGTCGATATAAATAAGGAATGGCACAAGACATTCGGATGGCCTCGCGAATATTTTCTTTAGCCGCATCTAAATAAAGCGTTTCTCCGGTTTCACAATTTGTCACCACAATATAAAATTTTGTTTTCATCTTCTGCAATTTTTCTGGAAGAAAATCTAGAGTCTCAAAGGAATCATCCATTAAGTAGTCAATATCCATGATATTTTTTTTTGAAAATAAATTTTTGTATTGAATGAAACGCGGTGAAGCCAAACGCTCTTCGAGGACAAATTGGTTATATTCGGGTCTTCCAGCAAGAAAATTGGCTGCACAACAAGCTCCTGCACTGGTTCCCAAAATAATATCAAATTCAGGTAAACCAATCTCATGCAAAGCCATCAAGGCTCCTGCAACATAAGCCGAGCGCATACCTCCACCTTCTATGACTAAAGCTGTTTTGGTTTTATTTTTAAGATTTATAATAGTTGAGTTATCCATTAGATTGGTTCAATTTTATTTAATGTTGGTCCTGTTGAAAAATGGCTTTTTGTAACGGCGCTTGAGCTGCTAGCCAAAAAGTGGAAAAAAGTTATTTTTCAACAGAGCCACGTTCTATCGTTTGTAGGGACAAATCATCATTTGCCCCTACGAATGAATCATTTTCTGCGAAAGCTCTTCAACCCTCTGTTTCCAGACATGAACCTCCTGTTTTCCTTGAGTCCATTGAATAAATTGATTGATATAATGCTTTCTTAAACTCTTTTCAAGACAGAGAATCCTTTCTAAGCTCATAAAAATGAGTTTTTGCTCTGTTTTTTTTGCATTCTGGCAAAAATGCTGAATCATTTCCCTATCTACTAATAAAAACTTCATCGCTTGCATTTCGCTTATTAAAAAATCCAATAATCGGTCATGCCACTGCAAGGCTTCGACCAGTTTTTCATCGATCAAATCTTGCAACTCGTTTGCTTTTTGGAAATAAAGCTCTTCTGCAGGGTTTTGAGCTGTCTTGTCTTGAGGAATTTTAATCCCTGCAACAAACTCTGTTGAAATTTGCCAAAGAGGTGCCGCGTTAAAACAAATTTCACTTTGGCTACGCAAGCGAATACTGCCCTTAGGAGCAACTGTCCCTGCTCCGATAATGCCTGCCGCTAAAACATTTAAGTGACTATGCCCTTTATCTCGCAATTGGATCAAGCTATCCAAGATGAGATGGGCCGTACCGGGCTTGAGATGACTGCTCAGCTTTTTACTCTTTGCATTGAAACTGGTGTAATAACCGGAATCCCACCTCTTTCCTTGAGACGTCCGTAATAGATGGGCTCGCGTGCCTTGAGGGTAAACTGCTACCTCTACATCACTTTCTACCAACTTTCTGGCAGCTTCCTGCATGGCTTTCCAACCCTCTCCTTTTTTTCTGCGATTAACTAAAATCATCCCTGCGTTTTCGATGACTTTTCCCAAACTAATCCAGGAATAAATCACCGGGTTATCGACAAAATGATCCTTAGCTGCAATGAAGCGGAGCCTGAGTTGCCGACTTCTTTGTTCACTTTCTTCCTGTATAGGACCGACCCCCACCTTCCCCATGGCAAAAAAATTAAGCACAAAATCTAAATAAGAATTATGGTTGAGGATCACCAAGGTCCTGCCTTGCAATACGGGAATTTTTTCCATACCTTGAGCAAAAAGCCGGCATTTAAAAACTTGAGTCAAACGCGTACTCCAAATACGCGCCAATCCATCAAAACAATCCCTCCCTATTTTAGGATTCCTGTTTTTGCGAAAGGCCAGTATGGCTAAACGAGCGAGGGTGTTTGTGGAAAGTGCCGCGGAAATCATGGGCCAAAAAACGAGTTTTGCTTTTTCTCCTGAACGAAAGTCAGCATTTTCCCATTCTAATAAACGAAAACCCGATGCCGGAAGTAAAGTGGAGCCAAGACCTAACATTCTATAATACTGGTTAAAAAAATCCTGAGGGTGAATATTACCATGAAGGCGCGCCAACTCGGTCATCTTAAGACGGATTTGAGTCCGCCTTTTGTTATTAAAAAACGAAAACAATAAAAATATGAAAAGATAGACTGAAGTATAGACTAAAACTTCATGTTCAGAGCTTAACTTGGCATACTCAAAAATAAGAACGTAACAAAAACTTCCAATGAATAAAACAGGGAAGAGACGGTCACGAATGGGTCCAAGAAAGTATTCGATTTTCCCAGCGAAAAGACTTGTCCTTAATGGGAGCGTTTCCCGATTTAAAACTTTCTGCACTAAGACTAAAATCCGCCCCAGTATTGGAATAACATTTAAAAAGAGAACAATAAAAAGCAGGGTTTTAAAAGCGCTCAATGTCATTAATATTCAATAAACAAGGTCGAACGAACTGCATAAGCAGGGCTTGCAGAGTCAAACTGTATGGCATTAATGGGGTTGCCTGAAAAAGTCGTATTCGCAAAGTCATCGTTTTTGATATCAAAAACCCCACCGGGAATAAAAACCCCACCGGTGATATTCCAGGTTAAGTGATTAAAAAACTTGGCTTCAACAATGAGGTCAGTTTCAACACCATACCAACGGCTTTCGTTGACCACTCGCGGTAAAGTAGGGAGCCCGGTAATTTCGGCAAAGTCAATATCAATGACACGAGAAGGTGCCCAGGCTGTCATGACATGGGCTCCCACTTTAAGATATTGAGATTGCGGAATCACTTTAGAGATGTCAAAACGATGCAAATAGCGCCCACCTACATAAATCGCATTATTGACACGGTTACTGGTTATAGGTTGATTGCCCAATACAGTTTCGCCATTAACCTGAATCGCGGGAGAGGTTCCTAAAGGCATATTAAAAAGCATCAGCGCAATATCATAATCTGGCCTGAAACCTAATTGAGTGGCTCGGCTAGAGAGAGGAGACGAATCACCACTCGCATAACCCGTCATAAATTTCCACTCCCCTCCAAAATCGTGATTACCCGAAACTTCTAAAGCCCCTAGATGCATTTGAACGTCATTTTCTCCATCTAAACAAGCTGGATTAGGAAGCGGATTAGTAAAGCCTGCAGGGACTTGAACAGCGTCAATACAGACACCTGTGCCAATCTTGCCTGTCAAAAAGACATATTCACCCGCAATGGTAAAAGGCCCTTTGCGATATTTACTATAGACATCAACGTAGATTAAACGCGTGTCTCCATCAATCGCACCCGAAACGGCTTCTCCTGCTGCGTTAAAAGCGATTCCCTCACGTTCTCCCGAGCCACTGCGCAAGCGTACCCCAGAGTAAGTCCCAATCTCAAAGTTATCACGTTGATACACCAAAGCAGCTGTTAATTGATATGTTCCTCGCGATACCGGATCCACCGGACCTTCGAGCAAATTAATAATCGGGTCACTTTGACTGGTAAAAGCAAAGTCCGCCAAAAAGCCAAAAGCTAAAGTACTGGAGTCGGAAAAATCATATTTACCTAAATACAAAAGACGGTCAAAAGTATCTCCAAACTTATCAAACATGGTGTTTCCATCATTTTGAAAAATACCCAAGCCCCAGTTACTGGGCTGACGGCCTAAACGAAATTTTCCGATAGGAGTCATAATATCTACATAAAGTCTGCGAAGATTAAAGCTACCGCCACCTCCTGTAACAATATCTCCTGCGTTAGCACCTGTGACACCAAACGCACCCGCCCCACCAGGTAATTCTAAGCTTCCCGAGATGGGATTAAAGAAAGTCAAATTTTGAACATCATTAGAGCCAAAAAGCACGTTATCTAAAAGGTCAAAAGTGGCATGAAAAGAAATATTGTCATTAATTTTAAGTACGGGTTCGATACGAAAACGGTGCTGCCCAAAAAAGATACTGCCAAAGCGGTCATTGCTGCGCATCTCACCTTGTTGCAGAGCAGTAGGTCGTTGGGTATCTAAATCATGAGACCACTCTAAGAAAAGGCGGTAATATCCATGGGCCGAAAAACTTAAGGCCTTTGCTGAAATCGGTGTCAGTAGAGAAATAACTAAAACCAACGCACTTAGAAACCGGGTTATTTGACTAAGCCGCTCTTTATTTAAATCGCCTTTCATGGAGCCTCCCATTTGAAATGTGGTTTAATAGAACCCTATGTTATTAAGCATTAAAGAGGAAAGAGTCAATTTTTTTATATGACGCAGAAGGTCTATCTGCTTTCTTCTCCACTGGCTTTCGTTTCGAATTTCACGGTATTTTTTCGAAGGGGATCATTAACAATGGAGTTAGATGCCTCATAGTTCTCCCTCTTGAGACGAAGAGGGAGACAGAGGGAGTTTGAAAAAAAAGCGATTTGAAAATAAATCCAAATCGCCTTTAAATTTTTTAAATATAAATGAACGAGAAAGCTTTGAAAAGTATCCAGATGCGAGGCGCTCAATGAAACTTCGACTGAGTCGTACAAACAGTTACGTCGAAGGAGAAGTTTCTGAGAGCAACAAAGCAGATAGGTGCTTTTCGGAGCTTTAGCTAGGAAGCTACATCATGCCGCCCATGCCACCCATTCCGCCCATACCACCACCTGGAGGCATAGCAGGTCCGGAAGCTTTTTCTTCAGGTTTGTCTGCTATTATGGCCTCGGTTGTAATCATGAGAGCTGCAATGGAAGCCGCATTTTGTAAGGCAGACCGTGTGACCTTTTTAGGATCGATAATACCTGCACTAATGAGGTCCTCAAATTTTTCGGTTTTAGCGTTAAAACCAAAAGCTGCTTTGCCTTCTTTAATGCGGTTGATGACCACGGCACCTTCGCCACCGGCATTTGAAACAATCTGACGGCAGGGCTCTTCTAAAGCACGTCGGACAATCTTGACACCGAATTGCTCATCTTCGGGAGTTTTGAGTTTTTCTAGAGCAGAAAGACAGCGAATCAAAGCGACACCACCACCAGGGATGATCCCTTCTTCTACCGCAAGACAGACATATGGTGAGTACCAGGTGTCTTTTGATGTGTCTGGGAATGTGAGTTTTGAAGTGTCACATTTATTTATTTCATCGGCTGTGAAATAAGCGCCGACAATGATTTTTGTGAATTCGGCACGGTTGATTTGTCGATCCGGCTGATAACTGCCGTCTGGGTAGCCTTCAATGATTTTTGCTCTTTGCATGTGGTTAATCGCATCTACATTGGTGTGTGTTGATGCAACGTCTGGGAATGCTGCTAGAGCGTTGCTGCTCAAAAGTGCAGTGATTGCAGCTGCAGCAATGGTTAAGTTGATCTTTTTCATAGAAAAACAGTTATTAATACCTATATAAAGATACGTTATTTTTAAATTTTTGTTACAACCTGTCAACTTGTAGGCAGGGGCTGGTGGGGTTTGAGCTTTTTATTTTTGCTTCGGTGTCATATCATAGTTTTCGCTTAAATTACGAGAAATATGTCTTTTGTTCATCTTCATTGTCATAGTCATTACAGC
>JAUHYS010000093.1 GCA_030426445.1 bacterium | reverse complement strand
CTGCAAAGGGCTGGAAGAAATATTGGATATTCCCCCCATAGAGCAAATAAGTTTGAAAAAAATTTTGAGCACTGGGTAAAGGCGAGTCATCCGAAAAGTTTTGAAACTCTAAACGTCCTTGAAAAGTTCCAAAGAGTTTTTTATTAAAGTAATGAGTATAGTAGGCGTTTGTACCTGCTGAAAGCACATCTAAATCGCGAAAGCTTGTTTGATCTGTCAGTAAACGATGTTGTGCAAAGGCTTCAGTAAAGAGGGTATTTCTCAAACTCATGCGCCGTTGATAAGCAAAACTTCCCCTTTCTAAATTTTCTTTTTCTCCAACCCCTTGACTGCGTTGGATACGAAAATTACTAAGGAAAGCTGTTCGGTCATTGGGTTGGTAGCTACCTGTCCAATAAGCACTGTGACGGACTCGAGAACCACGATCAGGGTCTACTCTATCTGCTATCTTAGAATAATAATAAGCGCCTGATAAATTCCACTTAGGATTAATATTTCCCCCAATACTAAAAACCCCCTCTTCATGGCCCCAAAGTAAAAAACCCTTTGCAGGACGCAAATAGTTAACGCCTGTTTTTTTATAACGCGCTGTGATGCTACCCCAAGCAGGTCGATAGGAGACAAACCCTCGAAAAGCATTATCTTCTAATGAACGACCAAAATCTAATTCAAAAAGTAGTTGGTCTTTAATGGGTTCTCCACGCAATCCAAAACTATAAATAAAATCGTTTTGAAAGTTCTGGTTGAGTAGTGGGTCAGAACCACTTTGATCAAGATAAAGAAAACTATTTTTGAACAAAAATCTTTTATCTGAGACATTTTGATGAAAATGAAAACCATAAAGGCGTTGGGGAGTAATCTCTAAAAAGTCTCCACTTCCAAAGGTTGGGCGATACCAGCCTCCAAAAACCTGTATCCATTGGTCGGGACGAGTAAGCTCGAAAACCCCTCCTCGCAGGGGAAAACCTTGTAAAGAAATATCATTTCCCAAAAAAAAGACGTCTCCAGCACCAACCGTATAGTTTTTAGTTCTCCAATAAGAAAGCATATAAGTTGGTTCAGTTGCCTGTGAAAAAGGCGCATAGAATGGACCTGGTTTAGCACGGGGGTTTGTCACCGCTCGCAATTTTGTCCTCCATTGACCTTTGTCTTTAAAAGGAACCAAGGACTCAAACTCGTGATAATAAATCGGTTCTCTCCAACCTATACGTGGAGTTCGGTCACCAAATAATTTAAATCGATATGAAAACTTCGGTCCATAGGGATTGTAACTATCTTTAATTTGAGGAAAATTTTTCAGAAGCCTAATGGTTTGGACTTCAATCTCGTAAACACTTTTACCCTGTGCATGCCAAACATAGAGCAAAGTTTTTCCCTGAAGCCGGCCTGTGATACGTAAGCTATCTGTCCCAATAGTTTCTACCTCGATCGTTTCTGGATTAGTGACTTCAAATTGACTGATGCCAGGAATAGAAATTTCAGTCGTCTCTTTAAGATCAAGGATCAATGGCTGGAACTCCATGCGGATTCCTTCAGCGGTTTCCTCACTAACTGCCAAAGCACTTAAGGAAAAGAAAGCAAAGCAAAGAAATAGAATATAAGAAAAGATTAAGTTTATCTTAAACATCTTCATATTAATTTTTTCTATTAATTAATAAGATTGTACTTGAAGCGTGAACTCTCCAGTTAGTGTAGACCCCCTAGGGGAAAGAACCGAAAAAAGTACTTGATAGTTTCCTGGATGAATAGGTTTAGTCAATAGGGTTTGTAGCTTCCGGCTCTGCCCAGGTAAAATGCCTTTCACAGGAAAAGAAGTCTTTCCCGCAACGCCTCCTTCGGGACGGGTAAAGATTAAAGTACCCTGGCCTTTAATCATAACATTACCTTGATTATGAACAGTCATTCGAAGTTCTTGGACGTTTGCCCCTGACTTCACCTTGACATCTTTAATATCAGCCCGTGCCTGCTCCGTTCCAGCAGCGGTTAAAATCACAGGAATTCCTAATTGACCTCCAAAACTAAGTTGTACCTTTTTAGCCCCTTCTAAAGCTTCTTCTGGAGCTCCGGCACTAGCGTATAACATACTAAAATAATCTCCTTCAGCATCTTTAGGGATAGTCGCTACAAATTTAAGTCCTTGTTTTTGATGGGCCCCTATCAAGATTTGATTGGGAACACAACGAGACCACTTGCCGGCTTGACGTTCGGAAATCGTGCCTAGAGGAGGTTTGACATACTCTTCACCATCATACCATAGATCAGTAAAAGAACATTTTAAAAGAAAAGATGCTGGACTTTTATTGGTAAGTTGAACGATTTGGCTAACGGTTTCCCCAGGTTTACCTCTTAACATCACCTTTGCTGGAGTCATAACAAAAGAGGTATCTGGGCGAGTTTTTGCTAAAACTAGTTTAGCTTGGAAAAGAAAAAGAGCAACCACTCCCAAAATAACCCACACTAAATGCCGGATGGGAAGTTTTTTGAACATATAACACCTCTCCTACTACTAAGCCCTACGAAAATCTTAGGGTTTATGCTGCTTCCTTACCATTTCTATTTCAAATCTATTGAGTTTATAATTTTAAAGAACTTAAGTTTAACTTGTAAAGAATAAATTTTACAGGATAAATTTACTTTTAGTTTTGAAAAAGGTTTGCTATTTCTTAAACTCCTATTCCTTTAACCATTTTTTTGGGAGTGAAACACCATGTGGAAATATATCGTCGGTTTTAGTCTAATAATCTTTCTATCCTGTGCAAGCAGCGATCAAAACGAATGTGGGTTTGAAGTTTCGGATTTAATCAATGGCAGCAGTGAAAATCAAGCTCTCACACACTGGAGATGTAGCCATAGTTTAAAAATAACCTTATTATCTCTTTTTGAGGATGGCACTGGACGCTTTGAAAATAACGGAGAAACTGTTTTCTTCACTTGGCAAGAAAGTCACTGTGGTCTGATTGATTATTCTACTGAACTCGTTTCAGGTAGTTTTTCTGACATATTAGTTTCTCGGTCTGAAGGTCTTTTAGACTTTACTAATGAGGTAGGTGGCAAGGCAGAAAACTATCAGTGCACTTTGCAACCAGCTATTTAAAAAAAGAAATGAATGCCACCAGCCGCGAAGCTCGATTCATTTTTAGCAACAATGAAGTCCATCTCTGGCATCTCAATTTTTTAGAACTTCAATATTTAAAAAATCAACTACACGCATTTTTAAGTTTGGAAGAACAAGAACTTTACGCAAGTTTTTCTACTCAAAAAAAACAAAAGGAATTTATTTTTACCCGAGGCTGTTTACGTTTTTTACTGGGCCAATATTTAAAAAAAGAGCCTTCTCAACTCCAGTTTACAATCCTAAAAAACGGAAAGCCTTTTTTAAAAGAAGGCGATTTATTTTTCAATCTCTCACATTCTCATAACCAAGCTCTGATTGCAATTTCTCAAGATTTTGAAGTCGGTGTCGACCTAGAATACCTGCACTCAAAACGTTCTATCCAAAAAATTGCTCATCGCTATTTTTCGGAACAAGAAAAAACACTTTTGCAAAAGACTCCCCAAGAAAAAAAAGAAAAAGTGGCTTATCAATTGTGGACGGCAAAAGAGGCCCTGATGAAAGGCTCGGGAGAAGGCTTGCCATTAGGCATCGATCAGGTGGTGATTCCCTATAAAGAAAATGCCGATAAAATTGAGTTGAATGAAGGTTTATTAAAAGGTTGGTCCTTGCATTTTTTTTCACCGGATCCAAATTATGTAGGGGCATTGGCTTTTCATGGTTTGGGTGCAAAGATAAAAACTTACTCACTAACTTCAGATTTATTCAGAGATTCTTTTTAATACATCTAACAATTGCTCTCGGGCGATTTCTTCCTGAGTACTGGCCTTCATATCACGCAAAATCAAAACACCTTTTTGTTGTTCGGACTCTCCAGAAAGCACAACCCACTCGGCACCCCAACGTGCGGCCCGCTTCATTTTACTTTTAAGAGAAGAGCTTCCCCAGTCGACTTGTGTGACTGCACTCAGTTGACGAGTTTGTGGCAATAAAGCAGAAAAGTATTTTTCGGACTCTTCATCCAATGCTGCAAAAAAAATTTTGGTTAAACTTTTTAAATTAAGCCGATCTGCAGAAAGCAGCGAAACCAAACGTTCCATACCCAAGGCAAAACCAATGGCCGGAACCACAGGGCCACCCAAAGATTTAACCAAACGGTTGTAACGCCCTCCTCCTGCAATGGCGCTTTGTGCACCAAGGTCTGTACTGATAAATTCGAAGACGGTTTTTTCATAGTAGTCCAGGCCGCGAACCATGCGTGAATCCACTTGAAAAGGCACTCCCAAATTTTTTAAAAAATTTTGAACAGCCAAAAAATGAGACTGATTTTCTGAAGACAAATAATCGCTTAAATCAGGAGCCTGCCCAATGACTTCCTGACTTTGGGGTTCTTTACTATCCAAAATACGCAATGGATTGCGCTCCAGACGTTGCAGGTCTTCCTCAGCCAATTGAGAACGGTGTTCGGTAAAATATTCTTTTAAAGCGCTTAAATAATTTTGCCGGCACTCGGAACTTCCCAAGGAATTTATTTTGAGTTCAAATTGATTTAAGTGGAGACTGCGCAAAAGTTGATCGAGCAAGAAAATGATCTCCGCATCCAAACCAGGATGGTCCTGTCCAAAGCACTCAACTCCGATTTGATGAAACTGCCGATAGCGCCCTTTTTGAGGGTTTTCGTAACGAAACATCGGGCCCATATAATAAAAGCGGCCCTCTTGAATTTGATGGTCGGTAAAATGTTCGATGAAAGCACGCACCACCGAGGCTGTGCCTTCGGGCCGTAGCGAAAGGCTTTTGTCATTACGGTCTTTAAAAGTGTACATTTCCTTTTCGACAATTTCGGTGGTCTCACCCACTCCACGTTCAAACAAAGCAGTCTCTTCAACAATCGGAGTTCGAATTTCCTGAAAACCGGCTCTTTCAAAAAGGCTTCGGGCCTGGGCTTCGATGCTTTGCCAGACTTGAACGGGTTTTGTTGCAAAAAGATCTTCCATCCCTTTGATTGCACGAATTTTTTGACTCATGGTTTTACCTAAACTTCTATCGGCCTAAATTTCTATGGGCCTAAATTTCTATGGTTTTTAAGTTTTTTATGGGGAAGAAGGCGCCACTTTGGACTCTTGAGCTTGAATTTTGATCTCTTTGGCTTTTTCATAGATTTCGTCAAAAGGGGCTTCTTTATTTATTTTAAGACGTTCTAGCCGGCTCATCACTTTATCTGGGTCGTCTAATTTAAGATAAACTTCACAAAGTTTTAAGAGTATTTTTTTATCCTGTTTTTTTTGTACAAAAAGTTTTTCTAATACTTCCGCGAAGGTTTTTAAATGTTCTTCTTTTCCAGAGATTTTTTGAGCAAGATTTTCATACTCTTTAATAGCCCCTTCTTCGTCTCCCAAATTCATCATCAATTCGGCAAGACGGACATGATGAGAGGGACGATTGGGTTCGGCTTCACAGAGCTTTTTTGCAATGCGCAAGGCATCTTCCATTTGTTTATGGCCGCGATAAAAATAAAGTGCAATCTGGTATTGTTGAGCCGCATCCTTGCCCATTTCCAATTTGGTAAAAAGGTCCCCCAACTTTTCATTAAACTCCACCGAAGCCGGAGAGTATTTTAGAATCTCTTTATAGACTGCAATCGCTTTTAAATAAAACTCATCTTTGGTGTAAGTTTCGGCAGCCTCACGATGGTAGACAATGGCATTGCGCAAATCTTTTTTTTTGAAATAGAGTTTTCCAATCTCCAGTTTGAGCCGCATGTCTTCGGGATTTTCTGCAGACTTCATGATTAACTCACGGACTTCCCGATTCGGTCCCGCCTTTCTAAAAATATCTTTTACACTCTTAATGACATTGTCTATTTTCATTTTCTTAACCCTTTATTTTTTTCCCACTTTAAAACTAACACTCCTTATTTTTTTCTCTAAGATGATGAATGAGTCCCATTAAACCTAAACGATAACTTTCTGGTCCGAAACCACTGACCTGGCCAATCACAACTGGTGCTAAATAAGAATGATGGCGAAAATCCTCACGTTGATAAATATTGGAAAGATGAACCTCAACCGTAGGTAATTCCACTGCAGCAATGGCATCTCGCAAAGCCACCGAGGTATGCGTATAACCCGCAGCATTAATGACAACGCCTTGATAGTCTGA
Organism: bacterium; assembly: GCA_030426445.1. GTDB lineage: Bacteria > UBA10199 > UBA10199 > DSSB01 > DSSB01 > JACKPJ01. The sequence goes on along the minus strand of JAUHYS010000093.1, from coordinate 1,472 downwards.
TTTGGCCTGTTGAATTTTATCGACGAGTTCGCCTTCAGAGTTGGATTGGAAAAAATGCAGTTCTGCACCCTGCTCTTTTGCAAATTGATGCAATTGCTCGTTAATTTGCTCTAAACTGAGGGCTCCATAGATTTCGGGTTCGCGTTGACCCAAAAGATTGAGGTTAGGCCCGTGTAAGACAAGAATTTTTAATAGGTTTTCTGACAAGGTGTCGACTCCTTAAGTTTTTTAATCCAATCTTGAGTACTCTTTATATTGTACCGAGATTTACAAAAAAACCAAAGGATTTTCGTCGACTAATCGTTTTGTGGAGGGTTGCTATCCGCACGACCACTATTGACAAAGCGTTCAAAAGCAAGTCGAGCCTCTTCTTCTAATTCGTCTAAAATTTTTTTGACTCCATCGTGTTGCGGATTTTTTTCCAAAATCTTTTTGGCCAGTTCCATGGCTTTTTGCTTGCTTCCTTGCTGACGTAAAATATCGACCATGGTTTCGGTATAAAAAACTTCGTGAATTTCGAGTGACATTTTGGCCTCCAAAAGATTGAAAGAGTGATTTTTTTACCCTTTTTAAAAAGTAAAAAATGAAGAAAAAAAACGCCTTTTTTAAATTTTTACCAAAAAAACCTAATGATTTCAATACAAAAAAGTGTCCGCTCAGCTTGACTCGCTAACACTTTTTAAAAAATTGCATATTTCAAAAGAGACTAAGAAAATCTTGTTTGGCTCAGCTTATCAAACCCGTCACGGGGGTCTTTTTAATTTGAGCAAAGCCTATTATGTTAAGATACACAAATTGAATGTCCTGGGAAACCCTTTTTTAGCAGAATTTTTAAGCTAGTGGAGAAAGTCTACTTGAGAGAGAGGATAAGTAGGAGTATGATCTGAGTTAAAGGGTAAAAAAGGGGTAAGTGAGTAAGGAAAATTCTCCTGCCCATAGCCAAATATAATTAAATATTCATTCATGAATGAAAACTAGGGAGGAGTGTCAATCATGTCTATTTTTCTAAAATATTGGACTTTATGTCTCATTTTAATTTTTTCAGGGTATGCACATTCAGTCTTTTCTCAAGTGTATACTAATGGAAAACAAGTGAATAATACTGTTTTAACAGTTAATACAGATACCTATGTTAATGCCAATACGCCAAATCTCAATTACGGCCCATCGCTTGTATTGCTTGTGGGCCCCAGTCAACGCGCTTTTTTCTCTGTCGACATGGATATGAGCGTAAACCTAGTTGAGATGGATTGTAATCATTGGGACAATACTGATAAAATTGAATTTGTCGTTACAGCAGCCCCGGGTCTCGATTGTGTGGGAGGTTGCACAGCAACTCTAAGTGAATCACTTCCCTTTGTTGAAGGTCAAGGGCTGATTGGAGAAGGGACAACCTGGAATTGTCAAGTCGATGAAAATCTCACTTCTCCCCTTCCTCAATGTGATCCGCAATGGGATGGTGGAGACATGGG
>JAUHYS010000092.1 GCA_030426445.1 bacterium | reverse complement strand
GGAGGCAAACGCATTCGCCCTATTTTATGTATTTTGGCCGCGAGAGCTTTAGGTAGCAGTGATCAACGCTGTACAGAAATGGCTGCAGCAATCGAATTTGTTCATACGGCAACGCTATTGCATGACGATGTCATCGACAATTCACAATTGCGCCGGGGGCGGCCTTCCTGCAATGCTATTTGGGACAATAAAATGAGCATCCTGGTAGGAGACTTTTTATATTGTCAGGTTTCTTCTATGATTACCGAGGACGGCGATCTTAAAGTGCTCAAATGTATCACGGACGCAACCACTGCCACCACCGAGGGAGAAGTTCTAGAAATCACTAAATCGCGCGATCTGCATCTCAGCGAAGCAGAGTACTTTAAAATCATCGAGTTTAAAACGGGCATGCTCATGGCCTGCGCCACACAGGTTGGAGCGATTTTAGCCAAGAGCCCTCCTCACATCGAAGAGGCCATGCATCGCCTTGGCATGAGCTTAGGGATTGCCTTTCAGCTCGCAGACGATGCCTTAGATTACACCAGCACGGAAATCGAATTGGGCAAAAAAACGGGCATTGACCTGCAGGAGGGAAAAATCACATTGCCCTTATTATACACCTTAGAAAAATGTAGCGAGTCCGAGAAAGCCATTATTCGCGAAGGGACCATTAACGCAAGCCAAGGTATTTTTAAAGAAGTCCTGCAACTTTTAGAAAAATACGGTGCCATTGAACACACTCTGCAACTTGCTGATCAATACATCCAAGAAAGCCAAAACATACTCGCGCAATTGGACAAAAGCCCCTATCAAGAGGCCCTCATGCAGATTACACAATATGTGACTAAAAGGAATAAGTAAAAGGAAACACTATGGGCTTTAATTGCGGTATTGTCGGTCTTCCTAACGTCGGGAAATCCACTATTTTTAATGCACTGACTCAAGCTGGAGCGGAGTCCGCTAACTACCCTTTTTGTACGATCGACCCAAATGTGGGAATGGTGCCTTTGCCTGACGAGCGCTTGGAGATCATATCTTCCTATATCAAAACTCAAAAAATCATTCCCACTTCCGTAGAATTTGTGGACATTGCTGGTTTGGTGAAAGGCGCTTCCCAAGGAGAAGGACTCGGCAATCAGTTCTTAGGCCATATCAAAGGCACGGACGCCATTGCCCACGTGGTGCGTTGTTTTGAAGATTCGGATGTTGTCCATGTTTCCGGAGACTTGGACCCAATCCGTGATATTGAAACCATCAACACCGAGCTCATCTTAGCCGATATAACAACGCTTGAAAAACGTCTGGAAAAAACCAAAAAAACCGCAAAGAGCGGCGAAAAAAAAGCCCAAGCTGAGCTGGAAGTCCTCGAGCTTACTTTAAAAAGACTGAACGAGGGTCTGGCAGTGCGGCAACACGAACTCAGCGATAGTCAAGGCGAGATCATTGCTTCCCTCTTTTTAATCACTCAAAAACCCATCTTGTATGTCGCCAATGTTCAAGAAAGCGAGGCTGCAGCGCCTGGAAAATACGCTGAGCAGGTCAAAGCTTATGCGGAAAAAGCAAATGCACCTTGCGTGGTGCTATCAGGCGCCATCGAAGAAGAAATTGCCAAGCTTTCTCCAGAAGAACAAAAAGAATTTCTAAAAGATTTAGGGCTGAGCGAGTCAGGCTTGGATCGCTTGGCACGTGCAGGCTATGAGTTACTCAATTTACGAACCTATTTTACGGCTGGAGAAAAGGAAGTTCGTGCTTGGACCATTCCGGCAGGGGCTAAAGCTCCGCAGGCTGCCGGGGTGATTCATTCAGATTTTGAGCGCGGTTTTATTCGAGCAGAAATCTATCATTTTAGTGATTTAGTGGAGCTTAAATCCGAACAAGCGATTAAAGAATCAGGAAGGTTGCGTTCCGAAGGAAAAGAATATACTGTTCAAGACGGAGATGTGATACATTTTCGCTTTAATGTTTAATTTTTTTATTTTCAAAATCGAAATTTATATTAAAATGATAAAAGGAATATGTCATCGTTCGGAAAAATAGTTTTAGTCCAGGGAGACATCACGCAAAGCCAAAGCGAAGCCATCGTTAATGCGGCGAATACCGACCTTTGGCTGGGCTCGGGTGTAGCTGGCGCGATTGCAAAAGCAGGCGGCCCAGAAATCCAAAAGGCCTGTGATAAAAATGGTCCCATCAGTCTGGGAGAAGTTGCTGTCACGGGTGCAGGAAATCTCAATGCAAAATATATTCTTCACGCTGCTAGCATGGATTTAGACAGCCCCAGTACAGAAGAATCTCTTTATGATGCGGTTAAAAATAGCTTACTCACTGCCGAAGAACTAGGTGTGAAATCCATAGCCATCCCTGCAATTGGAACCGGAGTCGGTGAACTAGACGAAGAAAATTGCGCCGAAATCATGCTTTTAGAATTAACTTCTCGCGTGCCTCAAATTTCCTGCCTTGAAAAAGTCGAAGTCTATCTCTTTGACCAAGAGACCTATGATATTTTTGAAAAAGAACTTAACCGAATTAAATTACAAAGCGAACTTGAATAAGGCTTATTCGGTTAACACCCCCAATTGCTTCGCCCGTGCAACGGCACCACTACGGTTTTTGACATCTAATTTACGGTATATATTTCGCAGGTGAAAGCGCAAAGTCGTGACACTGATGAAGAGTTTTTTAGCCAGATCGCTATGTGATAAACTGGATTCTAAAATTCGGAGAATTTCTAGTTCGCGTTTTGACAATGACTCAAACTGTTTGGCAATAAACACATCCTTTATAGGTATATCCTTTTGCCAGGGTAATTCTTTAAAAGAATCCCGTAATCTATTGAGGTATTGAAGGGGAATCTTTGAATGGGGTTCTTGCACTTGCTGCTGATAACTTGCTTCCAGCAAAGGGCGAATGAGGGTAGCTTCTTCCCAAAAAGGCAGTGTCCAATTTTGAGGGGCACATGTTTCTAAAGCCAGATTTAAAACTTGTAAGGCCTCTTGGGCCCGCTGTTTTTGGTAAAGTGTGATTGCTTTTAAAAGCAAAAGCTGAATGCTAGGGCGCTTTCTAACTTGGTTTTTTGCTTTTTGTAAAAACTTTTCAAGCTCTCTTAGATCGACGGATCCCCCTTGGCCTTTTGCTAACAGCAATCGTGTTTTTAATATAAAGCTCAGTTCATGAAATTGTGGGTGAAAGAACTTTTCTAGCAAGTCCAAATCGGATTTTAAAAGCTGAGTTTCGGATAAAAATGCTTCAGCTTCTTGGACTTGTCCTAATCTTAAATGCCAAAAAACCTTTTCGACTTGCAATAGAAACAGAAACCGGGGGAAGCCTTCTTTTTTAAAGAGCTTTATACCCGAGTTGATTTCGCTAAAAAGTGATTTAGGATTGTTTTCTAAAGCGTTTCTCCAGGTTTGGCTTTGATAGGCTAAGAACACAAAGCCCATGTAAGTGACGTCGTTGGGAGACAGCTGTACTTCTTTTATATTGGAAGCTTTTAGATCGCCTTGCTGAACTTGGATATAAAAGTGAAATAAATGAAGCATGGGCATATAGGCTGCTGGTATTTTTTGCTGAGCTTTAGGGTCTTCTTGAAGGTCGGAAAGTATTTTCTTGGCTTCTTGAATATGACCCAATTCAATTTTGCTTAAAACAAGTCCTAGACTACACCAAAGGACCCCATTGATGGAGTTGATTTCCCAAGCTTGGTCAACCAAATCTTTAAAAGTACTTTGAGATTTTTTAAATTGCCTCGTTGCATAAAGAAAATATCCGTAGGCGCAAGTAATGCCTGCCAGTAAAGAAGGGTCCCATTGCTCAATCGCTTTTTCTCTTAGGCAAGACTGAATTTTTTCCTCTAAATGTTCAAGCTGGTCTGTCCAAGAGCGAAGGGCGATTTCTAACCATTGCATTTTAACCGACAAAAGAGGGCTCCATTTTAATGGTCTTTTTTTATCTATCCCACGTAGAGTTTTAAATGTTTTAAATGCCTGTTGAGATTTTTTTAATTGACCTGTCATAATCAAGGATAAGGTATAGCATAGGTCTATGATGGGGTAAGCTTTGCGGTGTTTTTGTGGAATTTCCTCAACCCAATGGATTAAGCTGTAATAATCTCCTATTACGTGAGAAGATTCCCACGCAATTTGCGAAAGTAATTTGCTAGCTCTTTCGTAATCTTTTGCCTGTAATGCGTACTGTAGGGCTTCATCCGAACGTCCCTCAACTTCGTGCCATTTCGAAACTTCAAAAAAGAGTTTTTTTATTTTTTGGGGTTCACGCTTTTTAAGCTCTGCCAATAAAAATTCTTGAAAGAGATGATGGTAGCGGAACCATTTTTGTTTTCGGTCTAAAGCTATCAAAAAAAGGTTATCTCGTTCTAGTTTTTCTAATAGGACTTGGCTGCCACTTTGCCGAGTTAATTTTTGACAGAGCTCTGCACAGAGGCGGTTGCTGACTGCCGAGTATAGTAAAAACTTTTGTACTTGAGGGCTCTGTTGTACAAAGACGGTATGGTAGAGATAATCTGAAATATCCTTGTCTTGACCACTGAGGTGTTCGAAAAAGTTTATTTGAGAAGAGCTCTTTTTAATGGCGAGGGTAACCAGTTGCAAGCCCGCTGGCCAGGCCTCGGTTTTTTTTAAAACACAGTGTATTTCTTTTGGTAAAAGTGAAATTCTTTATTCGCTTGGCGACGCTTGGCAATGATCCAAGAGACATTTTTAGGCGCATAAGAAATAAAATACTTTAATAAACTTTTGCTCGTTGGATCTTGTAGGAGGTGTAGGTCATCTAAAAAGAAAACGACAGGTTTCGATGATTTTTGTAATGCCTGAATGAGTAAATTAATAACTGTGTTTAAATTAGTGAATTCTTTTACATGAAGCTTTTCGATAATATCCAGATTAAATGGACTGCCTAAATTTTTTATGTTTGCAACCAGATACTCCAAAAATTGACTTGGGTTATTGTCCTCTTCACCTAAACTCAGCCAACAAGTTTTAAAGCTGTTTTCTGTGACTTCTTGCCACCACTGTGCCATTAAGGTGGACTTTCCGTAACCAGCGGGCGCAATCACAGTAACCAATTTTTCTTTTGGGAGTTTTTTATTTTTCAAAAGTTGTAAGCGAGGGCGAGGAACCGTGGTTTCTGCCAATGTGGGTGGCTGTAGTTTCGATTGAATGGGAAGAAAAGTGTTATGCATTTCGTAACCCGAGACTAACATTTTTTTATAAGAAAAGAAATCGCTTCGTTAAGAAGCGATTTCTGGGGGGGCTTAGCTCTCTCGAAAATAAAACGAGAAAGTTAGCGGGTGTGTTTATGATTAAGAGTTCATAGGTTTTGTCCTACCTTGAGGCTGATAGCTTCGAGTGCTTGAAGTCGTTCTAGCTGTGGCTACTTTTTTAGGCTTTTGTTTTTTTTGGGGTGGTTCGGTTTCTGGAACGCTATGTATTCTAAGAGGAGGCTCGACGTAGGCCTCACTGATACCAGCGAGTTCAATGGCAATGGCTGCATAGCCAGCCAGGGTTATGCCAGTGTTTTTATATTTATCGTCAAAACCTATGCTCTCTAGCGCCTTATTATATTTTTCTTTTTGAACATAAGTGTGATACTTTTCTTGATCATCACTGCTCTGGATTCCCTCAGCTAGTTTATAGAAAATTTCCGGAGGAACGAGCTCAGTCACACTTTGAGGTGCATAGTTTTTAAGTAAGGCTATGACCAATGCAAGACTTTCTCCGCGTTTTACCTGTTCGATTTGTTCAATTTGCTTATCCAACGGGTCCCAGTTTCCACTTTTTAAGGCGTTGGCAATAATATTTAAGATAGCTTCAGCTTGGCCCGCATTGGCTCCATCATCTCCCTTATAGTTTGGTTTTAAGCCTCCGTTTAGGTAACCTGTCAGCTCCTTGATAGCCTGGCTGGCTTGCTCTTTTTTATCTTGAAGCATTTTCTCTCTCGCAGCCGCTTCGGTTTCATTAAGTTTTTTTTCTTTTGCCGCCCTGGCTTTCTCTGCTTCGGCGGCTTGCTTAGCCTCTTCGGCTTCTTTTTCTTTTCTTGCTATTTCCGCTTCTTCTTGATTTTTCTCTCTTATAAGCGACCCTTGATATTCATCAATATTTTTTTGGTATTGGTCAATAATTTCACCCAGGTCATCGGAGTCAGTTTGTAAGCCTTCCCGTAGAAGGTTGCTCTCTAAGGCATGATAGAGAGCTTCCTTCGAACCGAGCTCGGTTAAGATAGACTCAATTTCATCTAATGCACCTAGTTTTTCTTGGGTTGCGGCATCCGAAGTCTTGACACCGTCCATTTGTGCTTCAAACTCATGAAGGGTTGCTACGATTTTATTTCGGGTTTCTTCGTAGCGCGTTGTCAATACCTGCTGGCTCTGAGTTAGAGTGGTCCCTTGACTTTGAGCCACTTGGCTTTCACCCTGTATAGCTATTGAGTTTTCTGCTGCAGATTGTTTTATATTTAGCTCTGCTGGCTCTAAGTACTGTCGACTTTCCTTAGCAGTACTAGATTGCGAATAATAGCGGTTTCCATAAATGGCATTACGCATGATAGTCCCTCCTTGAATAGACTTCTTTCCTAAGCGTCTTAGCTTTGGGGTACTCTCGATGCTTAGGAAAGAAGTTATTAAAGTTTTATTTCAATCGACTCAAATTTACTGGACTTCTTCCAAGTCATAAAAATTAGGGCGATAATAACTACCACCATCGTGCCATGAGACCATGTCCAAAACGAGCCAAACCGCGACTGTCATAGACTGAGCTTCGAAATTGTTCCTGGTTATTCGTATTAAAAACGTAAAAAATATGGACATAATTACCACCAAATAATGCTGGTAAGGTTTGGGTAAGAATCGTGCCCCCGAAACCATTGTGAACACGATGATTAAGGAAATTCTTCTGTTTGCTACTATAAGCAGGATCAGCTATGCAAACATTGCTGCGGATGGTACGCATCCCTGGAACAGTGATTGCAGTCCAAACGGTACGATCGGGGTCATGGTACTTTATCTTGTCATGCCACAACTGCCAGTGCCAATGATAGTTATAAGTTAAGAAAATCTGGTGGTTGGTGTCGAAATACGTAGAGGCAGGGTCACAAATTATGTCATTGAACTCCTTCGACCACCACGAACTACTGGAATCCGGGGTGGAGATCGAGAGAGTCGTGGGATACTCTGTAGAACCGGTTTGCTTTATATGATCGCGGATTAAGGCTTCTGGTGCTCTTCTCTCTGGAGCAAGGGTGTTCCAGATCTGAAGGGGTGTTGCACGTTGCTCCTCAATCAAGTACACGATGTTATCGCGTGCCCCGTGGGGAGCCATAATGCCTATGGCAATTTCCCTGCTTTCATTTTCAAGCTCATAAAAATCAATTTCAACTCCGTCCTCGTTCACGATAGTGCCAAGACTTGGAGTACTCACTGCTGCTTGATCATCACGTGACTCATCAAACCGCTCTTGACTGAAAGCAAGAGAGGGTACGAAAAGGCACAATAATAGAAGACTGTATTTTTTCATTGTTCTTTCTCCTTTGATCTAAGACTAAGATATTTATAATAATTATAAATAGTTAATTGGGACCTTTGCATAAGTCTGGCTACCTGGCTGGCTTTGAGTAACTAATGCAAAGGGCTCTTTTTATTATTAATTTGGTTTAGACAAGCCCGGCCCTCTTGGCGGGTATGGGGTAATAGTAACTATCACCATCGTCCCATGAGACCATGTCCAAAGCGAG
>JAUHYS010000091.1 GCA_030426445.1 bacterium | reverse complement strand
CAAAACTGTATTTATCAAATTAGGAGTAAACGGACTATGTTTGTTCTAGATTTATAAATTGTATTTTAAAAAATTTGGACTCCTCGACTTTCTTTAATGACCCCTTCCCCAAATAATAAATGCTCAGTTTGATGGTTTTAGTTTTTTTATAAAAATATTGTTTTTTAAAAAAATGAATTAAAATTACTTTATGATTACAAAAACTTATATGGAAACATGTTCAACGACGTTGAACTCGAGCCAACCAGATCAACTCCGCGACTCAATCTGCCGGCATTTTGTGACCCTGCCCTGCCCATCTAGACTTAATAAAGCGATCAAATATTCCTTAAAATAAACACGCAAAACTTGGTCTTTATAAGCAAATTGATCCAAATAATCTTGAAGACTATAAGAGACCAGACCATTTTCTAATTTTTGGGCCTCTTGCTCCGTCTTAAGTTGGATGGAGTCTAAATGCATCAAGCAATCTTCGATACTTAAGCTAGCTGTTTCAATGAGCTCGGGGTTACTCTGTAATTGTTCTAGAGTCAGTGCTTGTTCCAATTTAAAAATTCCGCTTTGCAAACGCTTTAGTTCGGCTAGATGAGCTCCGCAGCCTAAGTCTTTTCCGATATCGTGAATGAGCGAACGGATGTAAGTCCCTCGGGAGCATTTGATTTGCAGAGAGAAATAGGGAGGCTTCCAATCTAATAATTTGATTTCGTCAATCGTCACTTGCCTTAAAGGAATCTCTACCGCTTCATTTTTTCTGGCATAGCGATAGAGTGCTTTTCCCTTGACTTTAATCGCCGAAAAAATAGGCGGGCGTTGGGTAATTTTTCCTAAAAATTTTTGTAAAGATTTTTCGAGATCTAATTTTTGTAAATGTGCAAAAGGAGAACTCTCGATAACCTCGCCTTCGGCGTCATAAGTGTTTGTGCTTTCTCCTAGCTTTCCACAAGCTTGATAAATTTTTTCTTCTTCGGCAAGGTAAGGAATCACTTTGGTCGCCGACTCGATAGCTAGAGGCAAAACCCCGGTTGCTAAAGGGTCTAGGGTTCCGGTATGACCTATTTTTTTGAGTTTAAAAAGGCGTTTCAATTGCGAGATCGCCCTTTGCGAGGTCATCCCCAAGGGCTTATCCAGTACAAGAAATTTTGAAAGCAAAGTCGTCATGGGGTCACTCTGGAGTTCTTTAGCACTTTCTTTCCAAAAAATCGATGTAGTTTGCCGGAGTGATGATTTCGCCTTTTATACCAAGCTCTTTTTCTGCTTTTTGGAGCGCTTTCTTCTCGCGATGTAAAGTCTCTTCGTCTTCCATATCCCAGCATACTTGTAAAAGCTTTAATCTCCCTTGAATATCTTTGATGACAAAATCGACTTCTTCTCTTTGTTCGGTTAAATAATAATAGACTTCGTAAGCCCGCCTTCGCAAGTCAATATAAACCAAATTTTCAAAAAGGGGGCCCCAGTTTTCTTGCAGAAAAAGATGTTGAGAATGAATCAAGCCTGGGTCAATAGCATAAACTTTCTTTGGATTGGCGGAACTCTTTCTAAAAGAGGGCGAAAAAAATGGAACCGTAAAACAAAGGTAAGCATCTTCGATATAGCTTAAATATTCATAGAGAGTATTTTTACTTAAGTGAAATCCTTGGCTTTTAAAATCATTAAATGTTTTATGAACTGAAAAAGGCTTTCCAACATTTTGAATTAAAGTATGAATCAAGCGACGGATCAAGCTTGTATTGGTGATTTCATGCCGTTCGACAATGTCTCGAAAAACAACGACATGGATGTAATCCTGCAAGATACGAATTCGGGTATCTGACTCTAAATTTTGGATTTCTGGGAACCCGCCTTGATGTAAATATTCCTTTAAGTGTTTTCTAATTTGATCAAGAGCTCTTTTTCCAAAAGGTTTTTTAGGAAGAGAAACTTTTTTAAATTGCAAAAACTCTACAAAACCATAAGGCCAAAGCTCAAGAGCTAAGGAACGCCCTCGAAGTGAAGAAGCGATCTCTTTGCTCAATAGTTTAGAAGAAGAACCCGAAAGAAAAATTTGTACTTTTTTAGTGTCTAAAAGACGACGAATCAAAGCCGGCCACCCTTCAACGACGCATCCCCATGACAACCGAGGCCTTTTTGGGAAATTCTAACAGAGAAAACGGACGAGGAAAAACAGGGTCGTGAATGGTTTCGCGAAATTCCTCTAAAAGCGTTTTTAATAGGGCATCTAATCCTTCCTTCTTCATAGGGAAAGAATATGACAAATCTTTCCCTGTGTAAAGGGAAAGAATATAACTTAAGCAATAAAAACTAAAGTCTCTACAAAACTACCCAGGAAAAAGCTGATCAATTTTTTTTTGAATCTCTAAAGTCTCGTCGTAGAAGAAGTCCAACTGCGGAAGGTATTTGATACGAATATGCTCGGCTAATAAACGTCTAATTCGAGGGGTCGCTTTTTTAAAGGCTTGTGTCACTTGCTCTTTGCGTTCCTCGGCTCCGGGGAGACAAAAATAAGCCCGCGCCAGTTTAAGGTCTTTGGTCATGATCACCTGAGTCAGGCTGACTCCTGCCAGGCATGGATCACTGAGTTCAAAATATAAAATTTGACTTAAGGCGCGAAGGATTTCACCTGCGACTTTTTTATCTCTTCCGGTTTTCATCTTGTTATGAGTTTATCTCTATTCAAACGCCCCCTGGCCCCCTCTTCGTCTCAAGAGGGGGGACATCCACATGATCACTCTTTAATGAAAAGAACTTAAGGGCTTTAAAAAAGCTTATGATTTTTGAATACTTTTATTTATTTTAACGTTTTCCCCCTCTTGAGACGCTGGTCTTTTGTCCCGCATTTATGCGAGAAGTGGGGCCAGGGGGCGTTCTGATTCTTTTAATATCAGAAAATAATTCTACAGCTTATCTTTCACTTCCTTCATTTGAAAACACTCGATGGCGTCGCCTTCCTTAATATCATTGTAGCCTTCGATTCCCATACCGCACTCGAAATTTTGCGCCACTTCTTTGGCATCATCTTGAAAGCGTTTTAAGGAAGACAGCTTGCCTTCGTGGATAATCACATTATCTCGCAGTAAACGAACCGACGCGTTATTGGTGATTTTACCATCGACAACATAACAGCCTGCAATCGTCCCCACTTTAGAAACCGAAAAGACCTGTCGAACTTCGGCACGGCCTAAATACTCTTCCTCAAAGATGGGCTTGAGCAGACCTTGCATGGCTTGCTTGACGTCCTCGATCACATCGTAAATGACTTTATAGACTTTAATTTCGATCTGTTCTTTTTCGGCAATTTTTCGGGCTTGAGTATCCGGTCGCACATTAAAACCAATGATAATACCGTTGGAGGCATTGGCCAAGGCAACGTCGGATTCGGTAATCCCACCCACTGCAGAATGCAAAACGCGTATTTTGACCTTGTCGGAAGGGAGCTTTTCCAGCGAGCCTTCCAAGGCCTCCACTGAACCTTGCACATCGGCTTTGATGACCACTGGCAACTCTTGGACTTCGCCCGCCTGCATTTTTGTAAATAAGTCTTCCAAGCTCATTTTAGAACCGCCGCCCAGTTTTTCCTCGCGTTGTTTTTGCAAGCGGTGCTCCACCACCTGTTTGGCGGTCTTGTCATCTTTGACGGCCTGAAACAGGTCACTGGCCTGCGGCACCTCGTTTAGACCCAACACTTCGACCGGCATACTCGGTAAAGCCTGGTCAACATGGACACCACGGTCATTGCTTAAAGCACGAATCTTACCATAAGCACTTCCCGCTACCATGATGTCACCGACTTTTAAGGTACCTTGTTGCACTAAAGCAGTGGCTACCGGACCACGGCCTTTTTCCAGTTTGGCCTCAATGATGATCCCTTGGGCAAGTTTATCGGGGTTGGCCTTCAGTTCTAAAATCTCGGCTTGGAGAAAGATCATTTCTAAAAGTTCGGGAACCCCCTCTTGAGTTTTTGCCGACACATTGGCAAATAAAATCTCTCCACCCCAGTCTTCGGCAAGCAGGCCATGCTCCGAAAGCTGGCGTTTAATATTGTCTGGCTTGGCATCCGGCTTATCGATTTTATTAACGGCCACAATAATGGGGACATTGGCTGCTTGGGCATGATGGATGGCTTCTAAGGTTTGTGGCATCACCCCATCGTCTGCCGCCACGACTAAAATGACAATATCGGTGACCGCGGCACCGCGTGCACGCATGGCTGTAAAGGCCTCGTGACCTGGCGTATCTAAAAAAGTGAGTAATTTGTCTTCTCCCAAAGAAATTTGATAAGAACCGATATGCTGAGTAATCCCCCCAGCTTCGCCTTCGGCGACTTGCGCAGAACGAATTGCATCTAGCAAAGAAGTCTTACCATGGTCGACGTGACCCATGACTGCCACCACTGCAGGGCGTGATTGAAGATCTTCTTCTTTGTCTTCTTCGACCTTGAGCACTTCGGCTTCTTCGTAGCCGGTTTTTTTGACCTCCCACTCGTAGTCCTGGGCAAGCAAGGTTGCGGTATCAAAATCAATGGACTCATTAAGGGTAACCATGGTTCCCAAATCCATGAGCTTTTTAATCAAATCACCCGCACGCACTCCTAATTGTTGGGCCAAATCAGAAACCTGAATGGTATCGGCCTGCATTTTTACCACGCGTTTAGAAGCCTTGGGCACCGTCATCTGGGTTTTTTGGCCATCGCGGCGTTTCCCTTTTTTGCGTTTGCCACTGCGCATGGGCTGAAAAACCCGGTCTGCAGTGGCGCGGTTGGCAATACGTGCAATTTGCGAAACCGAACTGACACGGCCATAGCCTTCGATATCTAAACGTTTGTCGCCTCCTTTGAGCTTGGCACGCTTTTTACGCGCCTTTTCGCTATCTTCGTCTTCGGCCTTAGTGGAAGCGGGCTTCGCCTCTTTTGCAACTGAAGTCGATTCTTCCTCTGCGGCTTTTTTCTTTTGCATTTGGGGAAGTTGGATAATCGTTCCCACCGGCGGTCCATCGGGAAGACTGCGCGGCCCTTGGACACCAGGCTCTTTTTTCTCTGGAGCAGGAGTGGTTTTTGCTTCTTGTGCGGGGGCTTCGGTTGCTGGGCTTTCTTGAACTTCTGCGGCTTTTTCTTCAACAGCTTGAACGGTTTCGGCTTTTGCGGCAGTTTCCTGGGGAATCGCTTCTTGCGCTGCCTCGCTCTCCGCTTTAACTGCAGAGATTTCTTCAACGCTTTTAGCAGAAGCTTTTTTAGCCGTTGTTTTTTTGACTGGGCTTTTCTTGGCTTCAACTGCAGGAGTTTCTTCCACCTGGGCCTGGGTTACACTTTTCGACTCTTCGGGGGCTGCCTCAGGTTTTGTACGACGCGCTCGGCGCCGAATGATCCCGGGTTTGATTCTTTTTTCAACAACGTCTTGTTTGTTTTCCATAATTTTTACCGTTCTTTTGGGTAGCCCATTGATACCCATTATTTTGGAGTCACCTAACATCTCCCCCTTAATTTAAATATTTCATAGCCCTCTTTAAACCTGCTAGGGGGAAATTATTTTACGAAAATCTATTCTACTTTCTCAGCAGGCTCTTCCTCATCTCCAGCGCTGTCTGTTACAGATTGTTCTGCTTCACTCTCTTCGGCAGGTTCTTCAAGAGCTTCCTCTGCCGTTTCTTTCGTAACAGGTTTAAATATATCAGCAGCCGCGGCTTCCTGCTTCGCTTTTTCTTTGGCTGCAGCTTCTATCGCTACGGCTTCGGCTTCGATTTCGCGAAAATACTGTGTACTCGGTCTGGCGTTTTCCTCCATGTCCATCACAGCCTTTGCACGTTCATGAATCGTTGTCAGTAGTTCTGGATTAATACCAGGCAAGGTTAAAAACTCTTCTAAAGGAGTTTCTGCGATGTTTCTAACTTTACGAAAAGCATGACTATAAAAAAGGCTCGCCAAACTATCTTCAATTTCAAGATCCAAAACCAAGGCTTTTTTAGCATGTTGAGTCATGTCTTCGTGGCGTGACTCGCTAAAGATGTCAATATTCCAGTTGGTCAATTGGGCAGCCAGGCGGACGTTTTGCCCCTTGCGACCAATGGCCAAAGAAAGCTGATCATCAGGAACAACAATTTCCATTGAGTGGTCTTTTTCGTGCAAGATTACTTTAACGACCTCGGCCGGCGCAATCGCATTACAAATAAAACGAGCTGGGTCTTCGTGCCAAGTAACGATGTCGATCTTTTCTCCCCTGAGTTCTTGAACTACGCTTTGTACCCGGCTTCCCTTCATGCCGACGCATGCCCCGACGGGATCCACATCGCTGTCACGAGAATAAACCGCCACTTTAGCCCGTTGCCCTACCTCGCGAGAAATATTTTTGATCTCGACAATACCTTCGCTGATCTCGGGAACTTCCATGGTAAAGAGCGCTTTGATGAGCTCGGGTCTTTTACGAGAAAGAATAATTTGCGGCCCACGGGCTGACTGCCGAATTTCTAAAAAAAGCGACTGAATGCGGTCACCAATGCGGTAATTTTCTGAATTGACCTGCTCGGAGATGGGCAAAAGGGCTTCGGTACGGCCTAGATCTACAATGATATTGCCTTTTTCGATGCGGCGGACAATACCATTAATCAGTTCACCCACTCGGTCTTTATACTCGTTGTAAATGACTTCGCCCTCGGCTTCGCGGATTTTTTGGATAATCACCTGCTTGGCAGTTTGCGCTGCAATGCGGCCAAATTGATGCGAATCGATTTTTTGACCAAGCTCGTCACCCACCTGGGCCTCGGGATCCAGCCTATGGGCTTCTTCGATGGTCATTTCTAACTCTGGCTCTTCGACTTCATCGACCACATTTTTAAATTGAAAGAGCTCAACCTCGCCAACGTCTTCGTTATATTGTGCTTCCAGTTCGGATTCGTGCCCGTACTTTCTGCGGGCTGCCGAGACCATTGCAGACTCAATCGCTTCGATGACGATGTCTCGGGAAATCCCCTTGTCTTTGCGAACTTGCTCAATCACCGCATTAAGATTGATAAACATGGATTTAACGTTTTTATCTGCAGTTTTGCGCTTTCTTCCTGCCATAACTTTTTACCTTTCTTCACTGGCAAAATAATCTAAATTTGCTTTTTTTATGAGGTCGAAGGGAACTTCATAACGCTGCCCTTGACTCTCCATGATCATAAAAATATACTTATCGCTTTTTTTTATTTCTACTAAAGTGGCTGTCAGTTTTTTACGGTCTGACAATGCTTCTTTTAAAACAAGTTTAATCACTTTTCCCACTTGTTGCTCAAAATGTTGCAGTTGAACCAATGGGCGATTGAGACCTGGGGAAGAGACCTCTAAGTTGTATTTTTCTCCCAAGCCGCTTTCGTCTTCTAGTATCGGAGAAAAAAGCCGGCTAAATTTTGCACAATCGTCTAAACTAATCTCTTTTTTTTTAGCACTTGAGTCCAAATAAAAGCGTAATGTTCTTCGCCCTTGTTCCACAACGTCTTCGATGAGTAAAATCTCGAGTCCTAAAGAGGCGGCTAAAGGCTCTGCCAATTTGGCAAGTCTTTGTTGTAATAGGTTATCGCTCATTAAATTTTCAAACGTTTTTAAAAGCTAAACCTAAACGTAACGAGCCATTCAAGGGCAAGGCGGTTGAGGAAGAAAGGCCGCAGTCGTACTTGAAGTACGTCGAGGACCTGACGACGAAACCAACACAGCCATTGAATGGCTCGTTACGTTTAGAAACAAAAAAAGCGGGGGAAGCTTCCTTCCAGGCCCACTACATGAATAAAAAAAACTTTGTTAGCTTACACTCTAGCCCAAACGCTAGCCTACCTAACATAGAAGCTTAAGCAAGATCAAGA
>JAUHYS010000090.1 GCA_030426445.1 bacterium | reverse complement strand
TTCTCCTTGAGCGGTATCTAGATTTTCGACGGATTGTAAAATCTCTTTTTTATTTGTAATATCATTAAGTAATTCTTTCTGCTTAGCTTTCACCCATTCTTCGTTAGAAACGCTTTTAGCTTCTTCTTGAGAAAAGGAGAGTTGGTCTAAAAGTGCATTTTGAGCTAGTAGTTTGGCAGGTTGAAAAGCAATACTTATAAGAAGAAAAGTAAAAACAAACTTGACTAGTTTTGATAGATGGTGATGGTAAGCTTTGTATAACATAAAATGATAGTTTAGTAGATAATGGTTTTATTCGTTTTTATCAATTTAACGTGTAAGATGAGAAAAGGCAAAGGTTGATTTTAGATAAGGTATTATGAATATTAAAAAAATATTTGTAGGTATTTTGGTTATTATAGCGACTCTACTGGCTTCGAGCTATTTGTGGCACCGTTTTGATCAGTCGGATATTCGTCATGCAATTGAGGGGGTGCAAGCCTGGCCAGTGAATAAAAAACATTCTGAAACTTGGGGAGAGGTAGTTCCAAAATACTATGGCATGCAGGCGCATGAAATTCATTGGGATGCCAGTATTGATTCGCGCACTGAAGGAACTTTAAAAGTTTGGGCTTTTCATCCCGATAAATCAGGAGAATTTGTTTGGAAAGTACAACTAGTTTGGGCAGTGATTTCTGTTGAGCCTATCTCTGAGATAGCTTTAAAGGTTCATAACGAATCATTGTGAGCAAGAAAAAATTATGATTTGCTGATACCATTAAAAAAAGTTTTCATTTCTTGGATGGTTTTTGTCATCTCTTCTTCACTGTTATAAAAATGAGGTGATAAACGCATGCGGCCTTTACGAATGGTTGTATAAATATGTTTTTCAAAAAGATGCCTCTCTAAAGATTTAAGTAAAGCTAAGTCATTATCTTCTGGAATAGAGAAAAAAATATTTCCTGAGCGGTGCTGGGGATTAAGAGAGTTGTGAATATTTAGTCCCATGTCCTGAAGTTCAATTAAAAGCATGCCTGTTAAATCTAAAATACGTTGGGCAATTCTTTCTATACCGACTTCTAGCAAGAGCTCAACCGCAGCCCCTAAACCATAAATTGAAAGGCCGTTATGACTGCCTTCTTCAAAGCGCTCGGCATTTTCTTTTAACTTAAAATGAATATGGTCAAAATCAAGAGGGTTTTGCACACTGTTCCAGCCTATTAATGCGGGTTCGATTTGTTTAATCAGTTCTTTTCTAATATAAAAGAGCCCAATGCCTTCATGTCCTAAAAGCCATTTATGTGCATCGGCAGCTAAGAAATCGATATGGTCCTTAACCACATTAATGGGAAAGGCCCCTAAACTTTGAATCGCATCGACAAAAAATAAAATATTGTTTTGACGGCAGACTTTGCCAATTTTTTCGATAGGGAGGCGGTATCCATTAGAATATTGCACTGAGCTGAGTGAAACTAAACGAGTTTTTGGTGTGATCATTTTTTCTAAGTTGTCGAGTTGTAATTCTCCCTGATGAGAAGTGATTTTTTTTATCTGAACACCTTGATTTTCTAAAGCCATCCAAGGGTAAACATTTGCTGGAAACTCAATATTGCTAATAATAATTTCATCGCCAGGTTGGAAATTGAGACCTCGTGCAATGAGGGAAATTCCATGAGAAGTATTTTTGACAAAAGCGATTTCTTCAGAGGTACAATGGACGAGTTGAGAACAGAGTTCACGAATTTTTGTGATTCGATTTTGCCAGTGGGTCGCTTGAGTATAACCGTGCTGTAAGGCCTCTTGATTATACAGCATTACGGCATCGGCTACACGTATACTAATCGGAGCAACCGCTGCATGGTTTAAGTATATCCACTTTTTGCAAACCGGAAAAAGATAGCGGTATTCTTTGAGTTCTTTTTCATCGATATTTTTCATAAACTCTTATTAAGCTTTAGGGCCTACGATGGAAATAATTGCTTGATCCAAACGGATAATTTTTTTGGCCACACGTTCGATATCTTGCTTTTTGACAGCTAGAATCTTTTTAGGCAAATCCATCCACTCGGTTCGGGTCATGCCATAAATTTCGTTAAAAGCTAAGTTGATTGCGGTGGCACCTCTTCTTTGTAAGTCGAGTTCGTAAGTGCCTACCAAATGTTCTTTAGCGCGTTCGATTTCTTTTTGGCTGATGGTATTTTTCTTTAAAATTTTATTCAGTTCTTTTTCAATGTTTGCAATGGCGGTCTCAACTTTCTTGCCTTCTGTTCCAATATAAACTCCAAAGTATCCAGGTTCGATGCCTTCTTGGTTCATTGAAGTGATGGAGTATGCGAGAGAAAGCTTGTCACGTAGTTCAATAAAAAGTCTTCCTCCCTGCCCAGATAAGATATTATTCAGCACATCTAGTGCATAGCGATCTTTGTCCGAAAACTGAATACCCTGAAAACCGTAAATAATGTGCGCTTGCAGCTTATCGAGATTTTTACGAATGCGTTGAACAGATTGTGGTTTTGGATCCGCTTTAGGTGCTTTCCACATATTCTTGGGAGCTTTTAGGGGCTCTAATGCTGGAGTAAGCTTTTTTAAAACCCAGTCCGTATCAAAATCTCCCACTATAGCAATGACTGAATTTTTGGGATTAAGAATGTTTTCAAAGGTTTTTTGTAAGTGTTTTTCACTTAAGCTTTTTACTGAGCTTGTGGTTCCGAGAGTTGGGAGACCATAAGGGTGTTTGGGGTAAAGGGTTTTAAGGAATTGTTTCATTGAAAAAGAAGCCGGAGCATCTTGTTCTCGACTGAGTGTTTCTAAAGTATGTTTTTTTTCGTTTTTAATTTCTTCTTTGTCAAAGCGTGGGTTTAAGAAAATATCCAAAAATAAATCCATAGCCTCATGAGTTTTTTCACTCAGAAAATCCATTTTGATTCCAGAGAGATTGCGTCCGGTATAGCTATCGATATTGCCCGCAACCAGTTCGACCGATCGAGCGACTTCTTCTGAAGTCCTACTTTTGCTGGATTTCCCCCAGATTTGCGAAAATAAAGCATGGGCCCCGTTATTTTTTGAAGTCTCTGCACGGATTCCACCCAGATGAGCACTACGAATAGCCACACAGGGTAGACTGTGGTTTTCCTGTAAGATTAATCTAAAACCATTTTTAAGTTTAATGTATTTAGTTGGGTGAGCCGAGACTTTTTTCTTCGTTTTACGGGAGCTGATTTTTTGAGTTTTTTGCTTAAATAAATTTCCAAATTCGGATGTTTTCCATTTCTTCTTCTTTTGTGGGCCAATGATGCCTGTAGTGAGTTGCGAAGTAGATAAATAGCTTTGGGCTGCTTTGCGAATGTCTTCGTGCGAAAGACTGTCCATAGCTTGATAATAATGGTCGTCAAAATTATAGCGCTTAAGTATGGTTTCAAAATAGCCGTATTTTCGGCCAATGCCTTGGACGGTTTCTTTTGCATAAATCGCTTCACTTTTTAGATTCATTTTTGCGCGTGCGACCTCGTCATGCGTGACCCCTTTATCTTGTAGTTGCCCGATTTCTGTCATGATAGCTTGACACGCTTTGCTGATGTTTTCCTCAGCTAATGTGCAGCCTACTAAAAAGAGCCCAGGTTCTTGTGGGGTATAGGCGTATGAATAAATCGAATTGACTAAAGCCCTATTTTCGCGAAGCTTGAGATCTAAACGCGCACTTTCTCCACTTCCTAATATATGGCTTAAGACATCCAGCGCAGGGATATCTGGATGATCAATTGCTGGAATGGGAAAAGCTAAATCAATATGAGTGCCCTGCACATTTTTTTGTAAGCTTACGGTGCGCATGTGATTTTGTGTGGGTTCTTTTTGAGAACGTCGAATAGGAGGTTTTTTATTTTTAAGGCTGCCGAAGAGCTTTTCACAAAGTTTAAACATGGAAGAGCTTTTAAAGTCTCCCGAGACCACAACGACCATGTTTTCGGGTACGTACCACTGATGATAAAAGTCGAGTATTTTCTTTTGAGAAAAGCCCCGTACGGTTTTTTCGTATCCAATAATGGGACGACCATAATTGTGTTTTTGAAAAACTTTGCTAAAGACGGCCTCGGATAAAACGCGTGAAGGGCTGTCCATGCCACGACGGATTTCCTCGATGACGACTTCTTTTTCTCTTTCTAGTTCGACAGCATCGATGGTGGAATTAAGCACAGCATCCGCTAAGACTTCGATACCTTTATTTTGATGCCGACTAGAAAGTGTGCAATAATATACGGTCTCATCAAAACTGGTATAAGCATTAATGTCTCCGCCACTGGCTTCGATTTGATAGGCGATGTCTCCTGGGCCGCGTTTGAGAGTCCCTTTAAAAAGCATGTGTTCAATTAAATGACAAATCCCTGCTTCTGCATTGGTTTCGTAGCGACTTCCTACTCTTAAACAAATATTAAGGGCTAAGACTGGAGCTTGATGGTTTTCGATCATTAAAAGCGTTAATCCATTAGGGAAAATATGGCGTTCGATAGAATACATTTTTTTTCCTTTTTTTTTAGATTGTTTTATCAAGTTGTTTGCTTCGCGAAGCGAGATCTAAACAGCATAGTTTAAAATAGTTTTTTTTCAAAGCATTTCATTGCGTTTGAGTTGAATTAAAAAAAATCTTTTTTTTGCTCTTTACATTTTTTTTCTCGATCCTTACAATTTACCATAGTTAGTTATTTCAAATTTACTTGGTTAAGAGCGAGATAATTAACATAAATATTTAGAAGATCCATGAAAAGGCAAACTCGTTGCAAGACGGGGACGCAAAGCCACTGGTCCTAATACATTTTAATGTTTTAGGATAGCAGGGTTGCCAAGGGAAGCGAGCTAAGCAACATACGTTGTCCAAACTTTTGGGTAAGGTCCAGGTTGTACAGGGGTATGTTGTCGTCCAAACTTTCAGCTGTCACGTCTTGTGATTACGGTCCTGAGTCTATTCCTTTTCATTAACTTCTATAACTTAAAACGCCAACCTAAATGTGTGGGAGGTAAAAATGTTGAGGAAATTATGTTGCTGTCCCCCTGGGACAGGGATTATCCAGAGGCTATTGCTAACTTTTGTAGCGATAGCCTTTTTTTGTTCGGCTCAGTCAGTTAAAGCACAGGAGTGCGGTCAGGCTGTAGCAGATGTAGTCTTAATGGCTGACCGTACGGGTAGTATTGGAGATGCCTTGCCGATGGTCCGAGATGCTACGGTCTCACTGGCCAATCAGATATTAGGTATTCCTGGAAACGAAGCAGCCTTTGTGCGCTTTGGAGGAGCTTACCCAAACGCTGCGGAGATTTACCAGTCTATGACGAGTAATGCTGTGTTGATGGAAAGCCAGATTAACAATGGAATGGCAAGCCACAGTAGTTTCTTGTTAGGTACTAACTACCAAGCGGCTTTAAATGAAGGGATAGACGCCTATACTGGGGATAACGATCCTAATCCCAACTGTTTTGGAGTCTTTTTTTCTGATGGTTTGCCAAACAATCCAGGTAATAACCAAAATGCCGCTACAGCAGGGCTAGCTGCGGCTTCTGCTTTTAAGCAGCATTGTCGTTTATTTACGGTAGGTTTTAACGTCGACCCAAACAGTCCAGAACAGCAATTGTTACAACAGATGGCATCAGCTCCTGGAGATTCTTATAATGCCCCTAACTTTGAAGATTTACAGGCTGTCTTTAACGAGATATTTGAAGATATTGCATGTGCCGATGAATACAGTTGTACGGATGACTCGTGTGACAACGGTAGTTGTGCACATACACCTATTCATTCTAGTTGTGATGATGGAAACCCTTGTACGATAGATAGCTGTAACCCAGATGCTCTAAATAATGATGAAAACGGCTGTGTGAATGAGCCCATTCAAGACTGTGTGGCCTGCGATGAAAATACGGACTGTAATGATGGGAATGCTTGTACTGACGATTTTTGTAATCAGCAAGGGGTTTGTGAAAGTGTCAATAATACCGACCCTTGTGATGACGGAGATGTGTGCAGTATTAATGACACTTGTACTAACGGGATGTGTATCGGAAATATCCTAGATACTGACCAAGATGGTACACCTGACTGCACGGACAATTGTCCCAATGACCCTAATAAAGTAGAACCAGGGGTCTGTGGTTGTGGCGTTTCGGATGCGGATACTGACGGAGATGGCATAGCCAATTGTAATGATAATTGTCCCAATGACCCTAATAAAGAATCGCCTGGCATCTGTGGTTGTGGCGTTTCGGATGTCGATAGTGACGGAGATGGTGTCGCGGATTGTAACGATAATTGTCCTGCGGATCCCAATAAGACTGAACCTGGCATTTGCGGCTGTGGTGTTTCCGATGCGGATAGTGACGGAGATGGTGTTGCGGATTGTGATGATCTCTGTCCTGCGGATCCCAATAAGACTGAGCCTGGTATTTGTGGTTGCGGTGTTTCTGATGTGGACAGTGACGGAGATGGTGTCGCGGATTGTAATGATAATTGTCCTGAGGATCCCAATAAGACCGAACCAGGTATTTGCGGTTGCGGCGTTTCCGATGCGGATAGTGACGGAGATGGTGTCGCGGATTGTAATGACAACTGTCCTACCGATTCTAATAAGACCGAGCCTGGTATTTGCGGCTGTGGTCAAGCAGATGTGGATACCGATGGAGATGGTGTCGCAGATTGTGAAGACAATTGTCCTGTGGATCCCAATAAAACCAATCCTGGCATTTGTGGTTGTGGCGAGTCCGATGTGGATAGTGACCAAGACGGTACAGCGGATTGTAATGACGATTGTCCTGCGGATCCCAATAAAACCAACCCTGGCATTTGTGGTTGCGGTATTTCTGATATTGATAGCGATGGCGATGGAATACCTAACTGCAACGACGATTGTCCTGCGGATCCCGATAAGACCAATCCTGGCATTTGTGGTTGCGGACAATCGGATGCCGATACCGACGGCGATGGTTTAGCTGACTGTGAGGATAATTGTCCAGACGATGCTGATAAGAATGAACCAGGGCTATGCGGTTGTGGTGTGCCGGATACCGATACCGATGGTGATGGTGTGCCTGATTGTGATGACCAATGTCCCGAAGATGCCAATAAGGTCGAGTCTGGTATTTGCGGCTGTGGTGTCTCGGATTCCGACAATGATGGCGATGGTGTTGCCAACTGTAATGACGATTGTCCCAATGACAGTGGTAAGACCGAGCCTGGCATCTGCGGGTGTGGAATGTCTGATACCGACAGTGACGGTGATGGCGTTGCTAACTGTAATGACGATTGTCCAAGTGATGCCAATAAGATCGAAGAAGGTATCTGTGGTTGCGGAGTCGAGGACGTAGATCTGGATCAAGATGGCGTCTTGGATTGTCAAGACCTCTGCCCAGAAGACGAAGAAAAAGCAGTTCCCGGCATTTGTGGTTGCGGTGTTTCTGATGTCGATACTGATTCGGACGGAATACCTAACTGTTTGGATTCTTGCCCTACGGATCCTAATAAAGATTCCGAAGGTGCTTGTGGCTGTGGTGTTGCGGAAACCGATAGTGATAACGACGAAATTCCTAACTGCGTTGATAATTGCCCAACTATCTTTAATCCAAGTCAAGCTGATTTAGATCAGGATGGGATCGGAGATGCTTGTGACGATGATGGCTTTCAAGGCCAAATCGACGATCCAGAGGTCATTGCTCCAGAGATCTTAGAAGGAAGTGGTACCGTATTTAGTGGCTGTTCACTGAATACAGAAAGTCGTGCTTCTAAGTGGATGATACTCAGCTTAGTGAGTTTCTTGATTCCTCTTCTGTTGATCAGAGGAAGGGAAAGTAAATAAGAGTCACTGATCTAAGTTAAAGAAATATAGGTGGAAGTGCTCGA
>JAUHYS010000089.1 GCA_030426445.1 bacterium | reverse complement strand
AATCTTCATTCATTTCTTTCACTTGCTTTTTTTCTTTGAACTTGTGAATCTCTTCTTATGGAAATAAGCTCCTATTCAGAATTTAAAAAAAACTCTCAAAATGCCAATTTAGTTCCTATTGTGGCACGTATTCAGGCGGATACCGAGACACCTATTTCAGCTTTTCTTAAGATGTGTCGTGGACCTTACCGTTTTCTTTTAGAAAGTTTAGAAAGCGCAGAAAAGTGGGGGAGATATTCTTTTTTAGGGTCTGAACCCAGTTTGGTTTTACGTGCAAAAGAAAAAGAAATTGAAATCATTAAGGGTAAAAAGCATGAAAAGCATCGTGGTGATTATTTAGAAATGGTCCAAAATATATTGTCACAATTTCACCCAGCGCCATTAAAAAATTTACCTCGCTTTGCGGGAGGTTTTGTGGGGTATTTGGGCTATGATATTGTTCGACTGATTGAAAGCCTGCCAAACTTTCAGAAGCCGAGTTTGCCTTTTTATGACGCACAGTTGATGTTACAAGACCATGTGATTGCTTTTGATAATCTATTGCATGAAGTCGAAATCTTAGTTTTGGTTCATCTCACAAAAAAGCAATCTATCCAACAGGCTTATAAAAAAGGCGTTAGCAGGCTGGAGCAACTATTGGCCCGGTTCAAAAATAATTTTTCTAAAAAAGGCATTAAAAATCAAAAAAACATACTCAAAGTTAAAAGTAATACTTCAAAGAAAAAATTTCTTGAAATGATCGAAAAAAGCAAGGCTTATATTAGGGCAGGGGATATCTTTCAGGTGGTGCCTTCTCAGCGTTGGGAGACTCCTTTTAAGGGTGACCCTTTTGAAGTCTATCGATACTTACGTAGAATTAACCCTTCTCCTTATTTATTTTATTTAGAGTTTGAAGGCCATGCCTTGGCCGGTTCATCACCGGAAGTGATGGTTAGTTTAGAGGAGAATAAAATTCAAGTGCGTCCGATTGCAGGGACGCGACGTCGAGGGAAAAATTCGGAAGACGAAGAAAAAATGGAACAAGAAATGCTAAATGACCCTAAAGAAATTGCCGAGCATATAATGTTGGTGGATTTGGGGCGTAACGATGTGGGTAGAGTTGCTAAGACTGGGACTGTAAAAGTAACAGAAAAGATGAAAGTCGAAAAGTACTCTCATGTGATGCACATTGTTTCTAATGTTGAAGGTAAACTGAAAAAAGGTAAGGATGCGATTGATGTTTTGCGTGCAACCTTTCCAGCGGGGACTTTAAGTGGAGCCCCTAAAATCAGGGCTATGGAAATTATTGAAGAGCTCGAAGTTGGCCGTCGCGGACCTTATGGAGGTGCGGTCGGTTTTATCGATTATATGGGAAATATGAATACAGGTATTGTTATCCGTACTTTGGCTTTTGCAGAGGGCAAGGCCTCGTTTCAAGCCGGGGCAGGTGTTGTTTTGGATTCTAAGCCTGAGTTGGAATATTTAGAGTCACAAAATAAAGCACGAATCATGTTGGAGGCGCTCAAGCGATGTTCTTAATCATCGATAATTATGATTCTTTTACCTATAATCTCGTTCAATATTTTGGAGAGTTGGGAGTTTCGCTTCAGGTAAAACGCAATGATGAGATTTCTATTGACCAGGTTAGTCAAATGAACCCCACTGCCATTGTGATTTCTCCAGGGCCCTGTACTCCCAATGAAGCGGGGATTTCTCTTGAGCTGATTTCAAAGCTTTATAAAAAATTTCCTATTTTAGGCGTTTGTTTGGGGCATCAAGCGATGGGGCAGGCTTTTGGTGGGAAGGTGGTTCGGGCAAAAAATATTTTGCATGGTAAGACAAGTTCTATTCATCATGATAAGAAGAAGCTTTTTAAAGGTATCGAAAACCCATTTATAGCGACGCGTTACCACTCTTTAATTGTTGAAAAAAAGAGTTTGCCAGACTGCTTAAC
The DNA here is from genome assembly GCA_030426445.1 of bacterium. GTDB lineage: Bacteria > UBA10199 > UBA10199 > DSSB01 > DSSB01 > JACKPJ01. The sequence goes on along the minus strand of JAUHYS010000089.1, from coordinate 6,038 downwards.
TGTGACTGCTTGGACCGATCAAAATGAAATCATGGGTCTCCGGCATAAAAAATATTTATTAGAGGGGCTACAATTTCATCCCGAGTCTATTCTTACCGAAGCCGGAAAAAAACTGCTTAAAAATTTTATCGATTTGGTTAATAGGTAAACCAGAAATCAGTTTAAAAAACCCCTTATAACCCATGCTTAAAACCATTTTTCTTCATCTTGTCTTGCTATGTTTGATTCTCTCCTGCTCCAGTGTTGAAAAAAATCCTAGAGCTCATAATGACTCACTCAATCTTTTCTCGCAGGAGTTGAGAAAGCTTGTTTCACGAAAATTAAGAAAACGAGATGGTGTTGTTTTATGGAAAGACTTAAAAAAAGAAAATATCGAAGTCTTCGGCAACCAAGATTTATTGCATCAGCGTTTTTCTCCAGGATCAGTCGCTAAATTATTAACCGCAGAACTCGCTGTTCATAAAAATAAACAGCTTGATTATTATTGTACGGGGCAAGGCCGTTTACAAAACAGAAGGAAAGTTTTTTGTTGGAATTATCACGGTCATAAAAGAGTTCAGCTCCATCAAGCCATTGCAGTTTCCTGCAACTTATATTTTTTAAATTTAGCAGAAAAACTCGAATTTTTAGAGTGGAAACAAAACTTAGATAGTTATACTGCATTAAAAAATCCGAGTTTGCAGTTTTCTTTACAGAGTCAAAAAGATCTTAAATGGGCTTTGGGAGAAGCTGAGGAAATGAAATGGACTCCACAAGAGACGCTCTATTTTTGGCAGGAATTTATCAGCAGATTGCAGCAACCCGAATATGAAGAAATTTTTTTAGGCCTTAAACAGGTTGCCGAAAAAGGAGGTACAGCTGAAGCCTTGGCTGAAGTCTCTTTTGAAGTCCTAGCAAAAACTGGAACCATACAGGGTACACAAGGCCTTCATGAAAAAAATGCCTGGCTACTTGTAGCTTTTCCAGAAAAAGAACCGCGTTTTTTAATGATCATTTTTTTAAAACGCTCTCGTGCCTATCAACAAGCCAGTGATTTGGCAAAAGAGATCCTTCTGCTCGTAAAAAAATATGAAACACTCTAAATTTTATTTTAGCTTTTATTTTTTGGCTTTTTTATTTGTACTTATTTTTTTCTTTAATGGTTCTTTGCTTGCTTCTCCTGCAAATAATCAACAGAAAACTTTCGTGCGTGTACAAGATAAAGAAAATAAAATTCAGACAATCGGTATAGAAGACTATGTTTTAAGAGTTCTTGCTTCAGAAATGCCAGTCAAATCTCCCCTAGAAGCTCTAAAAGCACAGGCAGTTGTGATCCGTAGTTTTGCGAAGGCCTCATTGGGTCGACATCAAATGCAGGGATTTGATTTTTGTCACCTGACGCATTGCCAAGTTTATCGAAAACCAAAATATATTCACCCTAAATTAAGAGAAGCTATCAAACAGAGCCGAGGATTGGTTTTAAGTTATCAAGGAAAAACAATAGAGGCATTGTATCATTCTACTTGCGGTGGTCATACTAGCCCCAACCAAAAAGTTTTTGGTGGAAGACCCTTGTCTTATCTTCAGGGGGTGAACGATCAAGATTTTTGTGAAGTTTCTCCTCATTTCCATTGGGAATCCAAGGTTTCTTATGCAGAATTAAATGATATTTTTTTTCCTCACTCTTCTTTTCAATCTCAACCAGTCTCTTTACAAATGGGTTCTATTCACCGCGAAGTACAAGGAAGGTGGTTTGAACTAAAAATTTTAGGCTTAAATAGTTTAAACATTTCTGCACAAAATTTTTTATTGCAAATAGGTAGAAAACTCAGTTGGAGTCGGCTTAAAAGTGCTTGGTTTGAAATCAAAGTAAAAAAAGAGGGGTTAGTTTTTAAAGGAAAAGGCCTTGGTCATGGAGTGGGGATGTGCCAATGGGGAGCTATCGGTCGAGCACAAGCTGGAAAAAACTTTAAAGAAATTTTATATCATTATTTTCCAGGAACCCAGTTAATGAGGAATTAAAGCATGAAAGAGAATTTTAATAAAAACCTTTCTTTTTTTGTGGCTGTGTTTTTTTCTTTGCTAACAATCTTGTTTTTTTCTGCTCAGGTTTATGCTTATCAAAGTTTTAAACAAATTTATACCGACCCCAAAATTCAAAAAGAACTCAAAGCACTGGTTTATTGGTCTATACAGGAAGCCTTTTCTAAAAATAATTTGCCCCGGCCTCAACTTTCTAACTTTTTTAAACAAAGTTTACCTATTTTTATCACTCTAAAAAAGGAAGGGGAAGTCAGAGGCTGTATGGGAGCTCTTCGCCCACAACAAGGAGATTTAGCTGGTGAAATTTCTCATTTTGTGGACCGCGCTCTTTTCTATGACCCTTGGCATAGACGAGTCAGTGTCGCAGAGTTAGAGGGTATGGAAGTCTATATGACAGCAGTCGGACACCCCATTCCTGTTAGAAACATTTCGGAGCTTTCGCCAGTACATGATGCAGTCTATTTGCGTCAAGGTTCAAAAGGAGCTGTAGTGCTTCCCGGTGAAGCCAAAACGCAACGCTATCTCTTGGCCTTGTTAAAAACAAAAGCGGGTGTTAATGTAGAAAGGCCTTATCAATTATTTCGCCTTCCCAGTTTATCAGTCGGTATAAATTTAGACTCAAGCCTCTTTAACTTTTAATTTTCTTGAGCGATTCAGAGAAAGGCGGATAAACAATGCCTTTTTCGGTGACGATGGCAGTGACTAAATGATGAGGTGTGACATCAAAAGCAGGGTTATAAACTTTGATGTCTGTTGGGGCGCTAGGTGTTCCAAAAAGCTGTGTGACTTCCTCAATGGGTCTTTCTTCGATGGTCACCTGAGAGCCTTCTGGAGTTTCTAAATCGATAGTAGAGCTTGGAGCGACTACATAAAAAGGAATTTCATGTGCTTTGGCTAATACGGCAAGCCCGTAGGTGCCGATTTTATTGACAACGTCTCCATTGGCGACAATGCGGTCGCTGCCAACAATGACTCCGTGAATTTTTCCTTCCTGCATCAGTTTTGCTGCCATATTGTCAGTGATTAAAGTGACATCGATGTTGTTTTTTAGGAGCTCCCAACAGGTTAGCCGCGAGCCTTGTAAAAAAGGTCTTGTTTCGCAAGAATACACTTTAAATTTTTTATGTTGATCTTTGGCTTCGTAGAAAGGCGAAAGTGCAGTACCTCGACCGGCTGTAGCTAAAGCTCCAGCATTGCAATGGGTGAGGTAGCTGTTGCCAAGCTTGATCAACTCTGCTCCATGCACTCCCATATCGATGCACATATTGCAGTCTTCTTCAAAGATGGCGAGGGCTTCTTCTAAAATCATATTTTGTAGAGTGAGTAGGGGGAGATCTTGACTGCTTTGATAAAAATTTTGAATTCTTTTAACCGCCCAAGCTAAATTAACCGCAGTGGGTCTTTGACTGATTAGCATTTCTGCAGTGTCGTTCATTTCTTTAAAAAACGCGTCATGATTTTCAGCGGTGGAATTTTGTGCAGCGAGTGCCATGCCAAAAGCCGCGGCCACTCCGATCGCAGGAGCTCCGCGAACTACCATGTCTTTGATCGCTGCTCCGACTTGTTCTGCAGTTTTAAAGCTGAGATAGATTTCTTCTTGAGGGAGTTTGCGTTGGTCAATCATGACCACGCTGGAATCTTGCCATTGTAAGGTAAAAAAATTCATGAAAAACTCCTAAACTTAGAGTGTTTTATAGATAACTTTTTGTAAAAAAATTTAACCCTTTAATTTCTTTTTTAAAATCTCATTAACGATTTGGGGGTTGGCTTTACCCTTTAGAGCTTTCATGGTTTGGCCAACAAAAAAGCCAAAGAGTTTGTCTTTTCCACTGCGATAAGCGGTAACATTGTCAGGGTTGTCCGTCAGGACCTTGTCTACCGCAGCTTCGAGTGTGGCAGTGTCCGAGACTTGTACAAAGCCTTTTTCTTCAATAATTTTTTTGATCTCTTTGCCGGTGGCTGCAATTTCATCGAGAATTTCTTTAGCCATATTGAAGTTAATCTTGGCTTCTTTTGTCATATTGAGAATTTCTGCGGCGATTTCTGAACTGATACGTTCAAAGGTCTCGGGGATGTCCTTTTGGAGCTTGAGCAAATGAGTCATATAAAGGTTGCTGACTTTTTTAGCTTCGACTTTAGCTGCTTTGGCCGTAGCTTCCCAATGTTGGGCGATGTTTTTTTCTGCAGTGAGGACTTCGGCATCGTATTCGGGCAGAGCATAGTCTTTGACAAAGCGATCGGTCATTTCATGTGCGAGTTCGGGGATTTCCTGCCGAAGCGCTGTAATCCATTCGTCGTCTACAATAAGAGGAAGCAAATCCGGATCCGGAAAATAGCGATAGTCGTTGGCTTCCTCTTTGGAGCGCATGGATTCGGTGATGCCTTTGTCTGCATTCCAAAGACGGGTTTCTTGCACCACTTCTTTTCCATCCGCCAGCAGGGCCTTTTGGCGTTCGACTTCGTATTCGATGGCGCGTTCGACATTGCGGAAGCTATTCATGTTTTTGAGCTCGGCGCGTGTGCCAAACTTCTCTTGTCCGACCGGTCTGATAGAAACATTGGCGTCACAGCGAAAAGAACCTTCCTCCATATTACCATCGCAAATTCCTAGATACACAAAAATATCACGCAGCTTTTTAAGGTAGGCACTGGCCTCTTGAGATGAACGCATATCAGGTTCGGAAACGGTTTCGATCAGAGGGACCCCTGCGCGGTTGAGATCCACATGGCTGTGCTCGGGGTCGCCACGGTCATGAACGAGTTTTCCCGCGTCTTCTTCCATATGAATGCGTGTGATACCAATGCGCTTTTCAACTCCATCGAGTTTAATATCTAGATGGCCATGTTCACAGAGGGGAAGTTCAAACTGGCTGATTTGATAGCCTTTAGGGAGGTCTGGGTAAAAGTAATTTTTGCGTGCGAAAACACTCGTCTGTGCAATTTCACAGCCGGTTGCTAATCCGGCTTTAATCGCCATGGAAACCGCTTCACGGTTGAGAACAGGAAGGACTCCAGGTAAGGCTAAAGTGACGGCATCCGTATTATGGTTAGGCTCTTTTCCAAAGGTGGTGGAGGCTGCAGAAAAGAGTTTGCTCTTGGTTAAGAGCTGAGCATGGACCTCGAGTCCAATGACGGTTTCGTATTGTGTGCTCATAATGAAGGTCTCCTTTGTTGCCAATCTGTGGCTTGTTCATAAGCGTACGCGGCGTGAAGTAGTTTTTCCTCTTGAAAGGCCGGTGCGATGAGTTGCATGCCAATGGGAAGCCCGTTTTGAGTAAAACCACAAGGTAGGCTTATGCCGGGTAAACCCGCAAGGTTGACATTGATGGTAAAAATATCACTGAGATACATTTGCACGGGATCTTGTGTTTTTTCGCCGAGTTTAAAAGCGGCACTGGGAGCTGTTGGGGTGATGAGGAGATCCACTTTTTGAAAAGCATTCTCAAAGTCTTGACGAATCAAAGTGCGCACCTGTTGCGCTTTAAGATAGTAGGCGTCGTAATAGCCCGCACTTAAAACAAAAGTTCCGAGCATGATGCGGCGTTTGACTTCTGCGCCAAAGCCCTCACTGCGCGACTTGATAAAAGTTTCCTGTAGGTTTTTAGCACTGGGGCTGCGATAGCCATAGCGGATACCATCGTAGCGTGCCAGGTTGCTACTGGCCTCCGCAGGGGCTAAAATATAATAGGTCGAGACTGCGTATTCGGTATGGGGTAGACTGACTTCAATGATTTCTGCACCCAGCTCCTCATATTTTTTGATCGCTGCTTGCACTGCGTTTTTGACTTCGGCGTCCATTCCATCGATAAAATATTCTTTGGGAATACCGACTTTAAGTCCTTTAATATCGGTTTTGAGTGATGCAGAATAATTAGGGACTTCTTTGGGAACGCTGGTAGAGTCCAGTGGGTCATGGCCGGCAATGGCTTGCAATAATAAAGCGGCATCGCGGACGTCTTTGGTCATCGGCCCGACTTGATCCAGCGAGGAGGCAAAAGCAATGACTCCATAGCGAC
>JAUHYS010000088.1 GCA_030426445.1 bacterium | reverse complement strand
GTTACCAAGACGGCCCCCTGCCAAGAAATTGTGTGGAACGAAGTTGACCTGGATAAACTTCCGATTTTAAAGTGCTGGCCCAACGATGGAGGAAAATTCATCACGCTTCCGATGGTCATCACCAAAGACCCCGAAAGTGGCCGCCGCAATGTGGGCCTGTATCGCATGCAAGTCTTGGATAAAACTTCGACGGCCATGCATTGGCAAATTCATAAAACGGGAGCCCATCATTATAAACTCTATCAGCAAAAACAAAAAAAAATTCCGGTGGCAGTCGCCATTGGAGGCGACCCCACTCTGACTTATACCGCCACAGCTCCTCTGCCCCCACAAGCCGATGAGTTCATGTTTGCGGGCTTTCTCAAGGGAGAACGCATTCCCATGGTCAAATGCCTCACGCAAGATATCGAAGTTCCAGCCAGTGCCGACTTTATTTTAGAGGGTTATATCGACCCCAACGAAGAACTCGTCGACGAAGGGCCTTTTGGCGACCATACGGGCTATTATACGCCGGTAGAAAAATTTCCAAGATTCCACATCACAAAAATGACTCAACGCAAAAACCCAACTTATCTCACAACGATTGTGGGCATCCCTCCCATGGAAGATGAGTTTTTAGGCAAGGCCACCGAAAGGCTTTTTCTACCCCTGGTGCAGGTCACTTTTCCCGAAGTCAAAGACATGAATCTACCCGCCGAAGCCTGTTTTCATAATCTCTGTATTTTAAGCATCGAAAAAAGCTACCCGGGGCATGCACAAAAAATCATGCACAGCCTCTGGGGCATGGGACAGATGATGTTTTGCAAATGTTTTGTGGTGGTTGACCATGATGTCAATGTTCAAGACACGACTGAAATCCTATGGCGGGTTAGCAATAACATCGACCCAAAAAGAGACATTTGTTTTGTTGAAGGCCCTGTCGACCACCTCGACCACGCCTCACCCCAACAATTTGTGGGTAGCAAAATGGGCATCGACGCCACCCGAAAATGGAAAGAAGAAGGCTATGACCGCATTTGGCCTCAAGATATTGTCATGGATGAAGTCACTAAAAAACGCATCGATGAAATTTGGGATGGACTGGGCATCCAATTAAAGAAATAAGCTTCTTTTATTTTAATTAATACGAATGACTTGTAGCTCTAATTGTAAAGCATTGCTCAAGGAAGCTGCAAGAGACTCTGCTGATTGGTGGTCTGTAAAAGCACCTACCCTAACAGAGTAATTTTTAATATAACTCTTTGGGTTTTGAATCACTAAGTAGGCATCATAGCCTTTTTTATTAAGATCATTAATTGTCTTGGTGGCTCTGGACTCGTCTTGATACTCCCCTATCTGAATTGCAAAACGACTATGATCACTGGATTTAAAGCGTATCATGGTCTGAGGATTTTTAGAATGATACATCGGTCCAGCGTCCATACCCTGTTGTTCTTCTCCCAAGCCTGTGGCTGGAATGCTTCCAATTTTAGGAGAGTCCACTGGAATGGAATCCCCCTCACTGCTCACCTCATATTTAGGTGCCCCTTCATCGAGTTGATTATCTGGCTTGTAGGTATTTTCTTCTTCACTTTGTGATTCTTTTGCAGGTTCGGTTTTTTCTGAGTTAGCATTTTTTTCTTCGTTTAGGACCTTTTCGCTTACATGTTGAGAATCCGATTTTTTTTCTACTGAGTTTTCTTCTTTCTCAGCACTCATCCACCCTCCTCCCAAGCGAGCTCCTAATAAAAAAACTAAAGCTAAAAGAAACAAGACTAAAAAACTAAACAACAAGATCCACTTTTTGGTTAACTTAAAGGAAGTATTTTCTTCCATATTATTCCTCCGCTTCAGGGGCTTCCATATATTCTGGTGCCGAAACGCCTAAAATCTTAAAACCTAAACGCAACACGGCTCGAATGGCTGTCAGCAAATAGAATTTAGCTTGAATTTGCTCTTTTTCACCCTCCAAAACTCGATAACGAGGGTTGAGTTTTCCTTTTGTATAATAATTTTGAAAAAGCTTGGCGATTTCCAATAAATAAAAACCTATACGGTGGGGCTCACGTTTTACAGCCGCTTGCATCATAACTTCGGGATATTTTAAAAGTAATTTAATCATTTCGAGTTCTTCTGGCAAATCAAGAGATGTCAAATCAAGATTAGCTTCGCTTAAAGAGTCGTTTTCTCCTTTTTCTGAAAGCTTATTAAATATAGAGCAAATCCGAGCATGGGCATACTGTAAATAAAAAACAGGATTTTCAGAGCTATGTTTTTTAGCCAACTCTAAATCAAAATCTAATGTGGTCTGATGAGAACGCATCATAAAGAAAAAACGCGTGGCATCTGGACCGACCTCATCAATGACTTCTCCTAAAGTAACGTATGCCCCGGAACGCTTACTCATCCCAACTTTTTCATCTCCTCGTTTAAGATTAACCATCTGCATCAGAATAAATTCTAAGCGATTTGTCTCATAACCCAAGGCTTCTACTGCTGCTTGCAAGCGCTGAATATAACCTCCGTGATCAGCACCAAAGACGTTAATATAAAAATCGTAATTTCTTTCGAACTTATCTAAATGATAGGCAATATCAGGAGAAAAATAGGTCAAGGAACCGTCATTTTTTCTTAACACTCGGTCTTTGTCATCACCAAAAAGAGTCGAATGAAACCATAAAGCGCCATCACGTTCGTAGGTTTTATCTTTGAGAGCCTCAAACATTTCATCAATTTTTCCTTTAGAATAAAGTGAACTCTCACTAAAGTAACGATCAAATCGAATATCTAATCTCTCGAGTTCTACTTTAATTTTTTCTAAAAGGTGTTCTCCCAAAAGCTTTCCAATGAGTAAAGTATCCCCCACTAGCTCTTTAATTTCTTCCTTTAGTTTTTTTACTAATATCTCAAGATACTCGCCGCGATAAACATCATCTGCTAGCTGCTCATCATTGATATCACCCACCAAACGTTTATAGTAATATTGACCAGAGCGCCCCAAAGTGCGGATCTGTACACCATGGTCGTTAATATAAAATTCTCGTGTTACTTGATACCCTACCTTCTCTAACAAACGAGCCAGGACGTCCCCAACCACGGCATTGCGCCCATGCCCAACATGCATAGGCCCTGTGGGATTAGCACTTAAAAACTCGATCAGAACTTTTTTGTTATTGCCAATATTGGGTAAAACTAATTCGTTATTTTTATCCCAAACATTTTTTAAAGCTTCGTGATAAGCAGAGGGTTCTAGAAAAAAATTAATAAAGCCCGGTCCAGCGATTTCTATTTTCTGAAAAAAGTCTTTATACTCACTAAGAACTGCAACAAGTTCTTCGGCAATTTTTCTAGGAGTGTTTTTTAATTCCTTTGCCAAAACCATAGCAATATTAGTGCTATAATCCCCATGTTCTTTAACTTTTGGAAATTCGACTTCAATTTTTTCTAAAGGAAAGTGAATTTCCAATTTTTTTAATGCCTGAGCAATTCTTTCTGCGATTTGTGTTTTCATAACTTGTGTTTTCTTACTTATTTTTAAGGTTCCAATTCCTTAAACTCAAAATCGGACATGTTTTTAAGCTGATCTTGATCACCAATAATGACAATAGATATTTTTTCTGGTTTCAAATACTGTTTAGCGACTCTTTCAATATCCTCAAGCTTAACCTGGCTAATATTTTGACGAAAGACTTTTAAATAATCGGGAGGGTAGCCTAAATATTCAAAGCGTACTTCATCCTTCAAATAGTTATAAGGAGGATCATACTCCGAGTAAAGCGAGTTTAAAATAGATTCTTTATGCAAATCAAGCTCAGCTTCATTGAAGCTTTCTCCTTTAGCAATTTCCTCTAAAATCTTTTGCGTTTCTTCAATCACCTGTTGCGTACTGACGACTTTAGTTTGCACAAGAATCCGGAACAGACCGTAATCGGTTTGCAAACCAAAGTCCGAATAAATCCCATAGGATAATCCCAAAGTGGAGCGAATTTGTTTACCTAATCGACTGGTCCAAAGATCCCCACCGAGAATACTATTCATGACCAAAAGTGCAAACTTATCAGAGTTAAAACGCTTATCCCCATAATGACCCATGATGATAGTCGTCTGATCTGTTTTTTTGTTGAAAATAACTTTTTGTGAAAGCCATTTTTTTTCTAGAACTGGCAATTTCGGTAAAGGGCGTTTAATTGGGATCCAATCTTTGTTGGCTTTTTTAATTTGCTGAGTAGCCTCTTCCAAAGAAAAGTCACCCGACAAGCCCATAATAATCCGATTGGGGCCAAAAAAACGCTGATGAAAATCAATCAAATCCTTTTGAGTTATTTTTTTAATAGAACTCTGGGTGGGGGTTCGACTCCAAATATTATTTGGACCATAAAGCATCTTAGCAAATTGACGTTTTGCAATCTGAGCGGGTTCATCGTTTTGACGGCGTAGGGCCTCGAGCATTTTTAAACGAGTGAGCTCTACTTTATCCTTCTCAAAAGCAGGTTCTTTTAACATTTGGAAAACGAGTTGTAGCACTTGAGGAAAGTCTTCCTTAAGACAGGTGAAAAAAACCTTACCTGCTTCACGATCAAAGTCGGTAGCCACCTTGGCTCCTAAGAAATCCAAACGCTCGTCCATCTCGGTAGAAGAAGTTGCTTTTGTCCCTCCACTACGTAAAAGCTCCCCCATCATTTCGGACAGACCCACTTTATCTGTAGGTTCGTATATGCTGCCCACCTTCACATAAATAAAACCCCGCACCACTGGAAACTCATCATCTTGTAGGGCTAAAAGCTTGATACCATTTTCTAAGCTTTGACGATGAATTTTTGGAAATTTTTCTTGAGCTAAGGGTTTGCTTTCCAGACTTTGAATAACACTCTCTTGAGCTTGAATCTCTGTCGCAAAAAAAACCGAACACAAAAAAAGTAAAAAAATGATTTGTTTCATGGAGCCTTCTCCTTAGGAGTCGATTCTAGAATACCCACTTGACGGCGTTTTGGATTAAGATATTTTTTGGCAAGCTTGATTAAGTCCTCTTGGCTAATTTCTGAAATCTTTTTAGGGTGCTCCAAAATATATTTCCAAGTACCCGTGAGTACTTCGTAGTAGCTAAGTTGTTCAGCAATATTTTTGTTTCCTTGCATTTGATAGTACCAATCAGAAAGCAAACCTTTTTTAGCCTTTTTTAATTCCCTTAACGAAGGGCCTTTTTCAATAAAATCTTGAATTTCTTCATCCATCGTATCTAAAAGCTCTTGTGCCTGCTGCCCTTTTTGCACACTCGCATAGATAAAATAAAGGTTATTCAAACGGGCTCCAGGCACTGAAGAACTACAGCCTACATTAGAAGCTAGTTTATCTTTCACAACCCAACGCTGATAAAGCCGACTAGAGCGCCCTTCACAAAAAATTTGATGAAAGACATCAAAGCTATAATCATCCGGATGGGGTAAGGTCGGTTTCAGATAACCTATCATCACAATAGGTGAAGCGTCATATTGAATTTTAATGATAGATTGGGCTTTGGGCTCAGGCTCTTTATCTTTCAGCTTGGGAATCGATTTACCAGCTTCCAATTCTTCAAAATAACGACGCAAAATGTCTTTAGTTTCTTTTACATTAAAATTTCCTACAAGGGTCCCCACCATATTGGAGGGCACATAGTAGCGTTGATAAAACTGCCGAAGGTCTTTGGCACTGAGTTTTTTAATATCCTCCGCATAGCCTATAGTAGGTCGTTGATAGAGGCTCTCTTTAAAAGCATTTTCTTTGAATTTTTCATAAAGCTTTCCAAATGGAGAATCTTCCACTCGCATACGCCGTTCTTCTAAAACTACATCGAGTTCAGAATAAAACTCTCTAAAGACTGGATCTTTCAATCGACTGGATTCTAAAAAAGCCCAAAGCTCGAGTTTATTACTTGGAAGTGTCACAAAATATGAAGTCAAATCCTGGCTAGTTGTTGCATTAAGATTAGAAGCCCCATTGCGCATATAAATACGAGAAAAAGCTTCCTTATCGACTAACTGACCTGCTTGCTCAATTTTTTGCTGAAGTTGTTCATGCAAAGCTTGCTTTTTTTCAGGAGGAGCTTGAAAAACTTGTTCATGCAGATTTTCAATTTCCTCAAGTAGTTTTTTTTCTCGATGATAATCCTGAGTCCCAATCTGCGAGGTCCCTTTAAAAGCCATATGTTCTAGCAAATGAGCAATGCCTGTCTGTCCTGATTGTTCGTCGATACCCCCCACCCTGACTCGAATATAAGCACTGAAAACCGGCGCTCCCTCTCGATGTAATAAAAGGAACTTCATTCCATTTTTAAGTGTTATCTCTTGAACATTTTTTAAAGGAGAGCCCGGGTTGGCCTCAAGCCTGCTTGAAAAAACGAAAAGAAAAATTAAAATAACAGAACTCAATAAAGAAATTTTTTTTAACATGGCTAGTTGCATTGTATCCTCGGAACATTTTTAAAATTTGCCTGACATACGGTGTGATGGCCTGCACGAACCCTTGCCGATCCACTCACTTTCATTTGACCATCTGCGCTTTTTACTGTCACGGGATAGGTTCCTACAGCGAGCCTTCTTGATTTGAGTGGTGTGGGGACATCTGTTACCAGCTTACCAACAAACACTTTACCCCACACCGGAGCGGAATTCACGCTGAGTCTCCCAAATTTAGGCTCCTCTTTTATCAAACTAAGACTTTCTTTAACACGCCCTTCTTGTCCAGAAAGAGTTATTTTTTTTTGTTTTGTTTCATAACCGGAGAGACTAGCCATCACTTGAACACTTGTACCAGCTTTTAAAGGAGGCAAAACCAATTTGCCAATAGCTGACTTTGAACCCCCTGGAAATTGAGCGACAAGCTTTCCATTCATCGGACTGACCGAAAGCTCAAGAGTCACTGGAAACTTCTCGACTTGCTGATTAATCACTGATTCCATATTAGAAGCATATTCAAAAGGCCATTGGGGTGGGTTTTGTACCGCATTTATCCGCTCCTCGCTATGACCCTCTTTCTTTTGAAGCTCCGATGACTCAGTATTGCCAGTGTGGTTTTGAAACTTAGATATATAAGCAATTATTTGAGGACTGAAGAAAACTCCTGCAATAATGAATATCAAAGAAGTCAAAGCCATGAACATTTTTTTCCATGAGAAATCATTTTTTTGAAAAAATTTTGAGGAAGGTTCAAGCTTAAACTGTTTTTCTTGTGTTGATCCTGAAAAACCCTGCGAGCTTACAAAATCTTTTTCTTCTGAAAACAAATCCTCTAAGTCTGCTTGTACCAGTGATACGGTTTGTTCACTGGAAGGGGTCTTTTCTAGGGGAAGGGTTTTGTTATGCTTACCTAAGTTAAGCTCTTCCTGCTTGCTTAATTTATTTTTAAGTGAAAGCTGTTCATTAAAATAAGTAGATAATTGCATCTGATTGAGACGTCTTTTACCTGGTAACAAAGCTTCCAAGCTCTCGATGATTTCTTGAGCATCCTGAAAGCGATCCTCAGAATTTTTGGCTAAAACTCGATTAAGGATTTCTTTAACGCCTGGAAACAATTTTTGAGAAGTGAATTCAGGCCAATCCAATTCTGCTTTACGAATTTTATCAATGGTCTCAATATCTGTCTTTCCTTGAAAAGGCCTTTGTCTAAAAAGCATTTCAAAGCACACAATGCCCCAAGAAAAGAGGTCACTCCTTTTATCCAAAGTTTGACCCATGGCTTGCTCTGGAGACATATAAGAAAATTTGCCTTTGAGGACTCCTGTTTGAGTTTCGTGAGTTTGGGTAACCGCTTTGGCAATTCCAAAGTCAGTCACTTTGATTTCTCCTTGTAAGCTAACCAAGATATTTTGTGGACTGATATCGCGGTGAATAACCCCAAGGGCTTTTTCTGAAGCTAAATAACGATTATGCGCATATTGCAGGCCCTCTAGTACTTCTAACATCATCGTTAAAATGACATGCTGGCTTTTTTCATCCAAGCTTGAAGGCAAAAACTGGGTAAAACTACGAAGATCCAGACCCTCGA
>JAUHYS010000339.1 GCA_030426445.1 bacterium | reverse complement strand
AGTTATTTCTAAAGTGGAAAAATAGTTTTTTGGGTGGAAAATATAACCTTTTCTTTAAGAAAAGGAAGGTATATGTTTGCACCCATTTTTACTTTCAAGGTTTTTATTTGATCGTGACAGGGTGCTAGAATCTGAGTGGAATTGCAGGCGAGTTCTGTAAGTTTTAACTCATAAATTTAAGGAGGGCAATCATGGTCAAAGCTGTCACGGGCTTTACTTTATTTCAAACCGATGCAGATGCTGGTACAAACAGTGCCGCTCATTCTTCCCAGTTGTCACAAGTTAGTCCTGCGTTTCAAAACTCAGACCCATCCAGTTTACTCAAAGTTTTGGAGCATCGTCAGAGCAATAATATAAAGATCTCAGCAGAACAAAAAGAAGCTCTTTTAGAGGCAACTGCAAAATTTGAAGCGAGTGAGATTTTAAAGCTTAAAGAAGATCTCAATCAAGAACAGCCAGTGCGTCTTCAGACCTTTGCAGGTTCTGTCAGCAAACATGGAGCAGAGTATGGAAAAAGACTCATGGGAGAGATGCTGGCTCAAGATCCAAGGGCGTTGGAGACTTGGTTAAATCCCATTTCGATTAATCAAGCGACAGCAGAAGGGCAGATTACATCAAGTCAACGTGCCCAAATTGCGGAGTCCTTTGCGGCAAACTATAATGCAGGTCATCCCACGTTGGCTGTGCAAGAGGTTCCTCTTGATTCACAGAGCAAAAAAGCCAAGGCAAGTAGTGTAGATTTGTATTTAAGTTTAGCACATGTTCAGTTGCCTCAAGCGTGGTACAGAACCCAAGCAACCAAGACAAATCACTTTTTATCATTTATCAATTCTTCCCAAGGTCCTGAAGCCAATCAGTTTAAAAAAGATTATAGTCGTCACGTGTTTAAGAGTTACGTGGAATCAAATGGCCCAAGTGCAGCAGCAGCTTCTGGGATTTCAATGCATTTGATGGCAGAAAGCAATAGCCCTACTGAAGTAGTAGAATTCTTTTCGCAATACAGTCCAGGGGAACGCAGTCGTATTTTTGATCATATGGCTGCATCGGCCTTCCGTTTTCCAATTGCTGAGCAGAGTCGATATCCTCATGAAGCACCTAAAGAGTTCAAAGACTCTTTTAGCTTGTTCATGTCTAGCGTTGCTAAAGCTAAAGGTCCCCAAGCTGAACAACTTGCGTTAGAGTTAACCGATAAGTTTATCGAAAAAGAGCAGTATGATATAGATTTATCGGGATCCAGTACGGAGAAACTTAAAAAAGAAAACCCAGTATATTTTGAACGTGTTCGGGCTTTAGGAGAGGTATTTAAAAATCATACTAAACCCATTTTAGATAAATATACGGATTACGATAGTGATATCGTTGGCAGGATGCAATCAGGGTTTCCTGAGAAGCAATTTCAAGTGGACACAAAAAAATTAGCTAATTTATTTAGACTGACTTTATTTAACCCCGATTGCCCTCAAGCCAATACCATTCGTCAAAATGTACTCGATTATAGTGAAGATTTAAAAACAGAGATTAACCAACGTGAAGAGCAAATCGCGAGTGAGGTAGCTCAACCGGAAAAACCGAAAGGGGTTGATATGGGTAATTTCCAAATGGGAAGTGGCGAAATGCTAACACTGCCGGCTCCAAGGATTCGTAATGCTGGAAATTTAGGAATGCGTAAAACAAATGAGTAAACAAAGTAGTTAATCAAGAAGAAAGAC
>JAUHYS010000087.1 GCA_030426445.1 bacterium | reverse complement strand
CATAATCAAAATGAGGCGTCCCCCCACGAATCACTGCACCCAAGCAAATCACGCCTTCAAACTTTTTAGTTTCTGCCAGCCACTGCGCAGCTAAAGGAATCTCAAAGGCACCGGGGACATGCGTAATATGGATGTCTTGTTTTTCTACCCCACAGGTGGACAAGGTCTCAAGCGCAGCTTCCAGTAAGCCTTCGCAAACTTGAGGGTTGTAGCGGCTAACTACGATTGCAAATTTCAAACCTTTGGCATGAAGCGCAGCCGAAGGCGTTTCTGTCTGACCCATAATATTTAAAACCTTATTTTAATCTTTCTAACATATGCCCCATTTTATCCCGCTTAGTGGACAAATAATGGAGATTGGTTCGGTTAGCAGAAATTTCTATCGGCACTCTTTCGACGATGGTCAAGCCATAGGCCTCCAAGCCCACAATCTTTTTAGGATTATTGGTCATTAAACGCATGCGCTTGACCCCTAAATTTACTAAGATCTGGGCACCAATCCCATAATCGCGCAAGTCAGCCTTAAACCCGAGTTTTTTATTGGCTTCCACTGTGTCATAGCCTTCCTCTTGCAGGGCGTAAGCCTTGATTTTGTTAGTCAGACCAATGCCCCGCCCTTCATGGGGAATATATAAAATCACACCCTCTCCGGCTTCCGCAACCATCTCCATCGATCGATGCAATTGCGGGCCACAATCACAGCGCAAGGAGCCAAAAGCATCTCCTGTGAGACACTCCGAATGGACACGCACCAAGACATCTTTACCCGAATCGATTTTGCCTTTGCTTAAAGCGACATAAGGTAATTTATCGACATCGTTTTCGAAAATCTTAATCTGAAACTCACCAAACTCGGTTGGCAAAACGGCTTCGCTGACCTGGTCTACCAGAGACTCTTTTTGTAAACGATAGCGCACTAAATCTGCAATAGAAAGAATATGCATGTCATGTGCTTTCGCAAACTTTTCTAAGTCAGGCATGCGGGCCATCGAACCATCGTCGTTCATGATTTCGCAAATGACTCCCGAAGCATGCAAACCCGCCAAACGCGCTAAATCGACCGAGCCCTCGGTATGACCGGTGCGCACTAAAACGCCCCCTTTTTTTGCTAATAAGGGAAAAATATGGCCGGGCCGAACGAGGTCTTCTGGCCTGCAATCGGGCTGAATGGATTTTAGAATCGTCGTCGCACGGTCAGCTGCAGAGATGCCCGTCGTGGTACCTTCGCGAGCATCAATCGAAACCGTAAAACCTGTTTCGTGCAAAGAATCGTTTTTTTGCACCATGAGAGGTAGACGGAGTTGTTCGACGGTTTCTGCGGTTAAAGAAAGGCAGATGAGCCCCCTGGCATGTTTTGCCATGAAATTAACGGCTTCGGGGGTGATTTTTTCGGCCGCCATGACTAAATCGCCTTCGTTTTCTCGGTCTTCGTCATCGACTAAAATGACCATTTTGCCGGCAGCGATTTCCTTTAATGCGGCTTCGATGCGCTCGACGCTTTCTGTAAAAGCTTGAATGTCTTTTTTCATTTTTAATTCCTCTAAAGGAGAGTTTTTGAGCCTTTTTTAACGAGTTGATTTAAATATTTGAGAATCATATCGGCTTCTATATTGACTTTATCACCCTCATTTTTAGCTGTCAAA
Source organism: bacterium (assembly GCA_030426445.1). Taxonomy (GTDB): domain Bacteria; phylum UBA10199; class UBA10199; order DSSB01; family DSSB01; genus JACKPJ01. Next base: position 6,583 of record JAUHYS010000087.1, on the reverse strand, counting down.
GTGGTCTTCTCCTGGGTATGAGGAATAATACAAAGGCTAATCGTTTGTTGTGTAACTTGGTTGACCGTCAGACTAATCCCATCGATGGTCACAGAGCCTTTATTGACCATGAATGATTTTAGATTTTTTGGGACTTTCACTTTGACAATATAATAAGAGCTTGGCTTAGCTTGGATATATTCCTTGGAAGTAATGACGCCGACTCCGTCTACATGGCCCTGCACCCAATGACCCCCTAATTGATCCCCAACTTTAAGAGGCCTTTCCAAATTAACTAAAGAACCGGCCTTTAAATCAGCTAAGTTAGTACAAGAAAGAGTCTCGGGAGAAATATCGGCTGTAAAAACGCGGCCTTTCTTACTCGTCACGGTTAAACAGCAACCATTGAGCGCAATCGAATCCCCTAATTTACTTGCTTTAAGAGAAAAGGGCGTTTGAATACTGAAGCGCAAGTGTGTTTTAAAGTCCGCAACTTTTTTAATAGAACCGATGCCTTCGATAATTCCTGTAAACATAGAAAAAGAGGATTAGCTTTAAATTTGAGAGAAAGCAAGAGAGCCTTTAAATTTCTTTATCACGGGTTCAAGAGCTCTCCAAAAAAGAAAAATCACCTTTTCGGGTGAAGTTTTATACATAAAATTCTTTAAATAATACTTTATCTAAATAACAGTTTAAATTTAATATGCCATTTTTAATTATTGATGAGAAATTACCATGAAGAAATATTTATTACTTATCTTTTTTGTCATGTTTTCCCATGCTTGTAGTGGAAAAAGTCCTCCAGTCAAGTCTGTGCTTAGCCCAAAAGAAGTCGCAAATGTATTAAATGAGAAAAGTTATACTCGGAAATTAAGGGTAATTACTTTCGAACCTATGCTTGAGATTGCCTTGCCCTATCATTATTTTTTGAATCTACACCAATTTACGACCCTAATTAATTGGAAATTTGCTGGATTGAATATCGATACCACAAAAGATAATGTCTCCTCCATAAGAATTACAGGCAGGATTCCGGTCAGTGCACAATCTGCTTCTGAAGGAGATCTTTTTCTTATCCGATCTGATCACCCTAAAGCCCTAACCAAAGAAAAAATAGAAAATTTTATTCATAAAAACAAAGTTACTGTCTACCACTTTGATGAGGATAGCTTAGTATATGAAGAAAAAAAGGGAGACTTTATGGCTTGGTATTATAAGTATCTTCCAGACCAAAAGGCCTTTTTAATTTTTCGTAGCGACTGGGCTCCCGACTTAAAAAAACAGAGTAAGAAAGAAATTGCCTTTCATTTGTTAACTCAGGTTCGCATGGCCAAGAATTTACTTTCAAATCAGTTATTACAACCCAATTACAATTGGGAAAATTTAAAAAAATCCTTATCAACCTTAGAAAAAAAGGGGCTCTCCCAGTTACAAAATCAAGTAAAGAGTCAAATTTTGAGTCAAAATGATAAAGGAACAATGATTCCCCAAGTAAATTCTGACAATACCCTTTTCTTACTTGTGTTTGGCAAAGGCAAGATCAATGAAATTATCCAGGGACTCCAAGATCACCGAGTTCGATACCTTTTACAGGAAAGTGAGGACCTACCAACTGATTTAACCAAAGACATTTCTAAAATACCCTTAGAGGCTCATGAACTAAAAATTCATTATCAAGATAAGCATGGATTAGTTTTACAGCAAGAAAGAGATGCCGCTGCAAATTTTTTTGAATATATCACCGTTTACTCTACCCAAATCGATGGAAAGCCAATTTTACTTTTTAGTCAGGCATCACATGGTTCTAGGTATACCGAAATTTACTCCGAAGGCATGGCCATGTTTTATTTTTATTTATTTAAGCATTTTCACGAAAGTTTTTAAAACATCATTGTCTAAAAAAAATAACGCTTTCCTCTTTTTATAAAATCGAACCGTTAAAAACCGAAATGATACCTTTCCTATAGACCCTTTTGAACTTGCCCAATACCTTCGATAATTCCTGTAAACATAGACGGATAGGGATAGCTTTAAATCTAAGAGAAATCAATCCGCAAATTAAAGTCTTAACTAAATATGAAACCTAAATATGTAAACTAAGAACAAAACTATCGCCCTATCAAAAAATCTCCACTCCAAAGCCTTTCCAGAAATATTTTCCAGGGAAGAATCAGAACCTCTCCCACTTTGCGAGCGACTCTATCTAGAGATACCACTAAGCTGTGTTTAGGCTTGATCTCTTGGCTAAAGGCCTGCAATCCCTTTAAGTGTCTGGGCATGACCTGTGACACTCCTTTAATCTCGATGGCAACTTCTCCCTCGCCTAAAATAAAGTCAACCTCTTGCCCAGAGCTCGTTCTCCAATAACTGAGATCGTAGTAGAGGCCTGAGTAATGGCGATGGGCCCGTAATTCCTGCCAAATAAAATGTTCAAAGGCTTGGCCAAAAATCTCCGAACCTATCTCTATGTTTTGACGCTTTAAAAGAAAGTTGGCAACTCCCAAATCAAAGAAGAAAAACTTAGGAGAACTCACCACCCTTCTTTTCATTTTTCTTTGAAAAGAAGGCAGCTCATCCCCAATGAGGGTGTCTTTTAAAATTTGAAAATACTCTCGAGCCGTTGGTGCACTGACACCACAATCCTGTGCAATATTTTTAAAAACCGGAATGGCCCCATTGCTAAAAGCAGCCGCCTTTAAAAACCGACCAAAAGAAGGCAAATTACGCACTAGGCCTTCTTGAGCGATTTCTTGCTGCAGATAGTCTCCCACATAAGCTTGAAAAAGCCGTTTAGGATTAGCGTGCAAATAATGCCTCGGAATGAGACCATGGTTGAGGGCCCTTATGAGGTCAAAATTGGGAATTTCTAAGTAAACTAAAGGAAACAATTGATAACTTAAGGCACGACCCCCTAATAAATTGACCCCTTTTTGCTTGAGTTTACGAGCCGAAGAACCACAAAGCATAAAAGAAAGCTTGTGTTGAGTCATCATGAGGTGAACTTCATCTAAAAGAGCTGGAATTTTTTGGATTTCATCAATAATAATAGGATGATGAAGTCGTTGCGTGGCCGTGAGTTCTTCTCGCAAAGTCCAAGGGGCCTGGTTAAAACGCTCAAATTGATCCGATGCCAAAAGGTCATAATAATGAGAATGGGGGAATGCATGACGAAGCAAGGTGCTCTTTCCCACTTGGCGTGGCCCCCATAAAAAAGCTGTTTCTTGACCTAAACCTTCAAAGATTTGCTTTCTGTTGAACATGGTTTATTCTTAACAGAAAATATCAAATAAATAAAGTAGCACTTTATATAAACATGTAAAAATAAAGTAGCACTTTATATAAACAACATAAAAAGTTATCACGAGCCTGTAAATAATTTTGTATCCACTCTAACGCCTCAAAGAAGGTTTCGCGCCCTTTGAACTAGTTCCGGGTCCGCGCTTACCTCTTTCACTGGCAGGCTTTCCACCTGATTCCACTGCAGACCTTTCTGCATGGGGCGCTTCCAATGTCTTTTTAACCAGGTCATAAGCTATGGGAGAAGTTCTAGGCGAATGGCCTAATTTTTCCAAAGCATTCAACACATCTAATCTCACCTCTACCTTTTCCATATAGGATACTAAATCTGCATGAGTTTTAAATTTAACACCACTGTGAGCTTCTAAAGCTCGCTCAATGGCCTCAGCGGCCTCATCCATTCCAGAAGGATCAGGGTTGGCGAGAGCTTTTCGGAACGCAGCCAAATGCTCTTTAAAATCATTTTTAAGCTCAGAAGAGGAACCCGCAGAAGCCTTATCGATAGAAGTCCCATTTGGCAAAGCAGGACTTGAGTCATTGATTAGACCTTGCCTATACCTAATGAGCTTTGCTATTCTAGCTCCGGCTTCTTGTATTTGCGTAGAGTACATTACTGATTGTGAATTTACAGTCCCATATCGATTTAACAACTTTTTAGCAGCTTTCAATACCTCTAGTTTATCAAAGCCCGAATAATTACCTAACCTAGCATGGGTTAAAGCATCTCTGAGGTCTGCATCTACAGCTCCCTCCGGGGCATTGAGCGCCGCCTGCCTGATAGCATCCACATCCATCGCATTTGGCCTTGTCGCTTCTACAAGGGACGTTATCCCTATTATGTGATTTGTATATTTATTAGCGCTAGGCTCATGAAGACCAGAAGCGCTTAAAGAAGTTACTTGATGCAAATCACCAAGGATCTCTATTATTCGGTCTGCTCGCGCTCTTTCTCTTGGAAGCCTTTCTCCGTCAGCTTCCCTATAGTAAACATGAACCAATGAATCTGCGGCTTCTAATAAACGCGGGTCGCTTTCGAACTCTGCTCGAGCTCTATCGTTACCGTCCAAAATGCCTTGAGTGATTGAGACTAATCTTTCTGTAGCTTCTCTTTCTTCCCTTACTGCTTCAATAGCAGCGGCATTGCCATCAGCAAGCGGACCTTCATACATTTGCCTCATTTCACGAGCAGCCTCGTTTATAGCAACTATGTCTGCTTGAGTTAACTGTGCTTGGCTGTTTCCTGACGCAGCAATCTTAGTGTTTGACATAATGATCCCTCCCTTATTGGTATAAGAATTAAAAAACTATCTACTTACCGAAAAGGTATCTCTTTTGGTAAGCTCGACGACGCTCTCTACTTTTAGCTTTTTCCTCTTCCGTTCGTTCTCTTCCCCGACTTTCTTGTCCTTCAACAAGAGGGTCCTTAAGTTCTCTCTTAGCCATATCCCACAGTCCTTCAGCAAGCTCGGGGTCCATTCCCATTTTTGAGAACTCTCCCAGAATCTCGTGTCTCATTCCCGGCTTTTCCATATAAGCTAACATAGCTTCAGCAGTTTCAAATTTACCGCCTTTACTATAACTTTCTAGACCCACTTTAAACTCCATCATGATAGCTTCACGGCGGTCTACATTTTGACTGTAGTCTACAAAACCTCTCGCTTTAAGACTATCTTGATAAGAACCTAGCGCTTGGCCCCATGCAACTTGAGGGAAAACTCTTGTTTCTTTTACTTCAAATTGTGTGAACGGATTTGAACTTGCTTCAAAATCAATAGGTTTTCTGACACCCCAAGCTTCAGCTTGTTCCTTAGCAAGGTCGCCTTGATATACTACAGATTCAAACTCCTCTATACCCGTTAGAGTAGGTCCTTTTATTATCCAAATGGCATTATGTGCCTCTACTGGAATCATGTCACCTTGAGTCAATTTAGGGGTTCCTCGCTCATTTATAGCAATTCTATATTTTAATTCACCAGTATCACACTCAATGCGGTTCACTGGACTTAAAGAGTCTCTATAAGGCACCACTGACACCTCAGCTTTTACCCATGCTCCTTTACCATCACGCACAAAAACTTGATAATCTGATTTCTGATCTTTTTGAAAGCCTTCTTTTTTAGTTGCTATTACAAACCTTGTTCCGTTCACCTCCGTTGTATATCGCACTTCAAACCCCTGCCTAAGGCGCGGTCCTATTTTTTTAGAGATTTGACTTGTATACCCAGCTATATCTCCCATGAAACCAGAGGAACCCGCTATCACATTACGTGATGGCGAAAGAGCTATCAAGCTATCCAGCCTTTTTAATGTGTCTCCTACAACTGAAAATTGAGATATAGAATCCGCAAATCTAACAATCCGCCTTGCTTCCCTTAATACCCCAACATTATTTTCTAAAGCAGCATAGTTACCTGTAGATTCTGCCTCTTCTATTGCGTGCCTTAGTTCTTCACTCCCCATATTATCTAAAAGTGCATCCATATTATCAACCGTTGCACCTGCAATTGTCTCATTGGTATCTTTCGGAACCTGGTCAATTTTTTCAGTTTCATCGAAAAAACTATTCTCGACCTTCGAGATGGCATCTCTAATAGCAGCAATATCCATCGCTTGTAATTTAGGGCTACTGTCTGACACAATCATTTCTCCTTCATTGACGCAAAGTTTTTTACAAATCATACCTTAAAGAAAACTCTAAAGCTTTGTTTAATTTTTTTGTAAACACACCCGATAAACTTAAAAAAGATCCATAGCTGATTTAGCTAATCCACTTAGGTTGGTTTCTTTATTTTTAAGCACCCAGTCTTTACCTTTTTCTAATAAGCTCATGCTTTTTTCTATGAGTTCGGCTTGCCGATCTCCTTGACTTCTTCTTTCTTCAACATAAGCCTTAATTCCGTCCCAGCCGCATTGGTCTGTCGTAACTGTTACAAGCTTTGAACCTGTTTGATCTTCTTCAAACTTCTGCACACAAGTATCTGCTCCCACCGTCCAATCACCGGCTTGGATCTTAGAAACTTTCTTTTTAGTTTCGGAAGCTGCAGCCTCAGAGTCAGAAAAATACGCATAAGCTGCGTAAGCCGTGGCAACGGTCCCCACACCTGGGATCAATTTAGGCCCTATCTTTTTAGCAGTATAAAAAGCACCCGCTGTTGCAAGCCCTAAAAGTCCCACAGCAGCAACATCTTGTGGATCCACTTTAGGAAGGCGCAATTGGCCGGCGCGACTCATAGCATTTTTCGGAGTCGACACAGGTACGACTATAGGAAAGGGTACCGGTATAAGTATCGGCACAGGTATTATAAAG
>JAUHYS010000086.1 GCA_030426445.1 bacterium | reverse complement strand
ACCAGCCCCAATATTCGTAAAAAAAAGGGCCTAACCATTTACTACTCGCACGGCTGGCAAGCTCTTGGTCCCCTCCTCGCTTTTTACGGACAAATATAAAGATGACGACAGAAATCAACATTAAGATATTAATGATGACTAAGGGAATGAGATTTTGCCATTTATGGTCAATGCCTAAAACCAGGGCATACATCATAATCACCGAATAGCAGATCTATTATTGAGCGTCAATATGCTTACAAAAAAGCTTTTAAAAACAAACTAAAATAAATTCATTTGATCATCTTTATCTTTTTTCTGTTTGAGGTTTGAACTTGTCTGTGACAGCTCCTGTTGAGAAAAAAGTTTAATCCGTCCATACTCACCATCAAAGCCGGCTTCGCGAATGACTTGGCCACGGCGCATCCGCGCAACCGCTTCTCCCAAAAGACTGGAAGAAACCCGCTGAATGTCCTCAATTGGTTGTTGAGTTAAAATGCTCAACTCGGAGCCCAGTTTTTGGATGATGTTCTCGTAATTTTGTTGCACGCGTTTACTGGCAGGGCCCACACTTAAAACTTCGGACATGACCTCAGGTAAAGGAATCAAACTTTGGAAATCGGCATGATTGGGTGTCTGGTGAAGGATTTGTTTTCGGTCGGAAAGTTCGTTTACTCGGTACATCACCCCTAAGGTTAACGGCTTTTGACAGTGGGGACAAAGTCCGTGATAGCGCTGGCTTTCTTCTGGTGTCAGTCTAACTTTACATTTGCGATGACCATCCAAATGATATTTGCCTTCTTCGGGAAAAAACTCGACGGTTCCTTGAAAACCCTGCCCCGTCTGCAAAGCCTGTTTAATCGAAAAATAACTTAAATCGGTATCAAAGGCATTGGCCTCACGCCCCAATTTAGCAGGCGAATGTGCATCCGAATTGGACATGAGACGGTAGCGATCCAAAGAAGAAATGCGCCAATTCATCTCGGGATCCGAGGAAAGTCCCGTCTCAACGGCAAAGACGTGATCCGCCAGATCACGGTAACATTCGGCAATGGAATCAAAACCGGATTTACTGCCCAATACCGCAAACCACGGTGTCCAAATGTGAGCCGGAACCAAGTAGCAATCTTCTCCCGCGGACAAAACAATCTCTAAAAGGTCTCGCGAATCCAAACCTAAAATCGGCCGTCCGTCCGAACAAATATTGCCAATCTTTTCTAATCGGTGATTGATTTTTGCAGCTTGCTCAAAAGTGGGAACATAAATCAAATGATGGATTTTGCGGGTCTTGTCCCCTTTTCTATAGATTGTCGAAACCTCTACACAGAGCATAAAGCGTGTAATATCGTGGCAAGAGGAAGCAAGTTTTTGAAAAACTTGGCTTTCAATTTCGGGTTTAAGTCGAAAGAGCCCGGGCTCTGCGGGAATGAGTTTTTCTTGAAGCTCGGCAAACCAAGCCGGGTGAGTAAAGTCACCCGTTCCAATCACCGTGATTCCCTTTTTACGCGCCCAATAGCTAAGGTTTTCCAGATCACAATTTTTACTCGTCGCACGAGAATATTTAGAGTGAACATGGAGGTCAGCGTAAAACTTCATGGTTTTGCCCTAAAAAAGAAAACCCCGTCAATGTCACGGGGTTTAAAAAAATTAAAAAATTAAAATATCAGCATCTTATAAGCTCTAAGCGACCTTAGAGTCAGATGTTTTAGCCTTTGCTTGGGCTTTCTCTTTGGAAACCAGCATATCCTCTTTAACCGTAAGAGTGTGATCAAAGTTTTCTAAATTAACCGGCTTGCCATTGGCAAAGACTTGATGGCGGCCATGTTTTTTGTACCACTCACCCACAGTCGCGTTTTTGTGCATATTTTCGATAATGTTTCTCCAACCCACACCGGTGTTATACGCACAAAAGGAGATCTCACCTTGTTGAGTTCCATAAGGAATAATGCACATTTCGGTACGGCGGAAATCATAATTAAAGAGATCCTGAAACCACATGCCTGCCACAAACATAAAGAGCCACTCGTCTTTTTTACGCTCGTGACCGCTTCCGTAATCCTTACCTGACATGGCAGAACCGCTTTGTTTATCAAATTTGGTCAGCAAGTCTTTTAAAGTCAGGCCTTCAGGAAATTTACTGGGGTCAATATTACGCAATAAAGCCATTCCAATTTGCGCTTTGGTCAGTTTAGGCCCTCGAGCTGCATCGTTGATTCGGTCGACGTCTTTGGCAAATTGTTCTAGATTGAGAAACTCTGACACAGGCTTCCAAACCTTAGTGCGTTTATTGACCATGAGCACCATACCGACACCACAGTTAGGGTGGCAGCCACAGCTCATATTTCCCCAATCTTTCTTTTCGCCCTGGATGAGGTCTCCCAAATTAGCGAAAATACTGCCTACAGAAAGAGGAAACCAATCTCGCATGGGTTCGGACATGCCGGTCTGGTTTTTTACATCATGCGCTAAGTGAGATAAAGTATAGCGCTGTTTAGAGCGGTCTTCGTCGGAGATATCCTCGTCACGTCCAGTAAATGAAACCGGCTGAAAAGCGATAAAAGAAATTTTATCGGCGTTTTCGATGGCAAACTTGATAATGGGGCCCACTTGATGGTTATTGACCGTATTGACCAAGGTGACTACCAAAACAATATCAATGCCTGCCTTATAGAGGTTTTCCATGGCACGGAGTTTAACATCAAATAAATTACCAATTTTGCGATGCTCGTGGTTTTCGTTGCCCACTCCATCGAATTGCAAGTAAGCAATACGAAGGCCCGCATCTGCAGCTTCCTGGGCGTACTTTTCATCTTCGGCGAAGCGAATTCCGTTGGTGGCACATTGGACACTGTAATAGCCAATTTCTTTGGCATATTTAATGCCTTCAATAAAATGAGGCGACATGGTCGGCTCGCCACCTGAAAATTGAACTGACATTTGTCGTCGGGGTTTGATCTTAAGCGAGTTGTCTAAGACTTCTTTGACTTCGTCCATGGAAAGCTCGTGAACATAACCCACTTGATTGGCATCCATAAAACAGGGGTCACACATCATATTGCAACGATTGGTTAAATCAACCGTTAGCACAGAACCTCTACCGTATTGAATCGTAGAAGTACCATGATTACGCACCGAAGTTTTGGGGGATTTGAAATCTCGACCGGGAAAGAGCTTTTCGATACGAGTCAAGAAATCCACATCCATGGCCATGACGTCTTCGAACTCTCCGTGCTTGGGGCAATTTTTTTTCATGAGGATTTGGCCATCACGCTCAATGATTTCTGCTTTGATTTCTCCAGGGTTGCCATTGATTAACTCGGTATAATCTTTTTCGCCCTTGATAATGGCCTCGCGAACTTCTTTGACACAGCGTGGGCAAAGGGAATCGGTCTGCCTAGGAAAACCTAAAGTGGGTCGAGTCCGCTCATAACTTTTTAATAAGGGACCAGGTGCCCATTTTGGCCAAGGTGCCTTGCTATCCTTAAACATTTTGTTAACAGATTGAAAGAGAGGCCAAGCGGCTTTGGCGGTTTTAACGACAGCTCGGTCCAATAATTTATTTTCCGGCATTTTGAAAACTCCTCTTTTAAAAGTTGATCGACACTTCAGTAATTTAGCAAACGAATATTTAGAAGTTTTAAAACGTTCTAAATAATTAATATTAATAGGTTTTTTATGATTTTTAAATAGAAAATAATAAGAGAATGGTCAAGGAATTTTATTAGGCTTGTATGAGTTGAGTGACAATAGCCAGCTGTCACTAAGACCCAATCGTCACTGGGCTTCAGGTGGCTACTTATTAAAGATTTTAATCCAAAATCACCTTGCGAAGTAAATCAGTATCCACATCTCCACCTTGATAAAAGCTTTCAAAGACATGAGCCGCTGCAGAGTAAAAACTTTTTAACAGGTTAAGCTGATTTAACATGAACTGGGCATCGTCGCCCTGTTCTTTATCTAATTTTTCATTTTGAGCTGCTTCTCTCAGCTGGACGTGACAAGTATCGATATGGGAGATACTTTCGTGAATGCCATCGCGAATCCGGTCGACAAAGCCCTTGAGTAATTTTTTGGGGTATTCACGGTTAGCTTCGTAATAGTCTTTGCGACTACCCTTGACCCAAACTTTTTTGACGAGTTTGATTTCTTCTAAAAGACGAATGTTGACGCTGATATTGCCTTTACTGGTCTGGAGAGCTTCCGAAATTTCATCTAAAGAAAGCGGCTGGCGGGATAGAAACATCAATGCGTAAATCTGCCCCCCTACTTTATTGACCATGCCCAGCATGTTAGCAGAAATTTTTCCGGCACTCTCAATGAAATAATCCAGAGCTGACTCAATGCCCTCTGGATATTTTTTTGTTTTAATATCCGGCAATGCCATGAATGCGCCTACTCAACCATGCGGCGATAGATCTGATCTTTCTTGCCTTCTTCAATCAGCTTGTCATTTTTGCGGGCTTCTCTAAAAGAGAGCCAGGTCAAATAAATCACTGCAAAAAGCATGATAACAATAGGAATATTATCTGGCAATGTTAAGATTTTAAGAAACTGGTCCATTTTTTTTCTTCCCCATCTTCATTCTTCTTTTAAAAACGTAAGCTGTACTAATAAAAAAGACCTCATATACACCCTCGAAAGCAAGCGTCAAGCCCTGGAAAGATGCTTTGACATAACTATTTGAAATATAACTAGCTTAATTTCACTTTGACTTTGGGAATTTGTAGGCCAATGAAGATGGGAATCACTAGAAAAGCCGCTCCGATCAGATAAGCCGCGACTGATCCAAATCGCCAATAGACTACACAGGCAATCAAAGGCCCTAGAACACGAGCAAAAGCGCCCATCGAACGAAACACTCCCAGCACCCAACCTTGGTCCTCGGAGGGAGCAAAAAGAGACGCTAACGCGGTTAAACATGGGGTCGTCATAGCTGCACCCACCCCTAAAAAGAACAAACCTAAATAGAGTAAAGAAAGATGATGACTGAGTCCCACTAAGGCTAAGCCAAGGGCAATAATAAAAATCCCTTGGATAGACATGCGTTTCTCACCAATTTTATGGGCTTTTCGCCTAACGTAGCCCCCTTGCACCAAGGCCATAACCACTCCAACAAAACCAAACATCAGTCCGATTTTCATGGGATCAAAGGCAAACCTTTCGTCTAGCAAGAAATTAAGGGTAAACTCCATACCGCTAAAAACAGAGATAAATAAAAAGTAAGTTAATATGGTCCAAAAGACTCCAGGGTGCTCTTTGGTTTGTAAAAAACAAAAAGGATTAATAGAACGGTAAACCGTTTTTTCTTTTTGTTGGTGGGGAGCATAGCTTTCCTGAAGAGTTTTAAAAATCAGTAGCCAATTCACCAGAGATAAAACACAGGCAAACAGGGCTGGAGCAGAAAAAGGATTGATGCCCCATGCGGCCAAACCAGGATAAAGCTCTAATAAATTAACTTTTGACAGCAAGCCGCCGATCACTGGCCCAAGGATGAAGCCCATACCAAAGGCAATACCAATGATGGCCATACCGCGACTGCGATTGGCTTTTGTCGTCACATCTGAAACCACTGCACTCGCTGTGGAAATATTACCGCTCATGATTCCACCTAGGACACGAGAAAGAATCAGCAACCAAAAAGTCCCTGCAAAAATCCAACCCAAATAGCTAAGAACCATCCCTGCAACCGATATCAATAAAACGGGACGACGCCCTATTTTGTCGGAGAGCCTCCCCCAAAAGGGTGCAAAGAAGAATTGTAATAGAGAATAGAGTGCTCCTAAGATTCCACCGAAAATAACAATGGGAAACCTGTTAAGTTGTCCCGCAGAACCATTCAACCAAAGCTCCAACTTACTGATAAAACCTAAAAATATGCTAACTATGCCTGTGTTGGATTCTAACGATAAATAATATTTTAAGATCCCTGGAAACAGAGGGAAAATAATCGAAAAGCCCACCAGGTCTAAAAATAAAACTAAAAAAACACTCTTGAGGGCCCTTTTAGCCTGAGCTGTGAGTTGTTCTGGATTTTGCATAATATTATTTTGCATAATTTTTTTTTCAAACGCCCCCTGGCCCTACTTCCTGCATAAATGCGGGACAAAAGACAAGCCTCTTAAGAGGGAGAATTTTTAAACATGTGCTTTAGCGTAATGATACAGCATTAAATAAATCACGACCCCTGTCACCGAAACATACAACCAAATGGGAAAAGTCAGCCTTGCAATTTTTTTATGTTGAGAAAGACGGTTTTTTAAGGCCAAGTAAATAGAGCGAATAGCTAAAAAGGGTACTAAAGCTGCTAAAATGGTATGTGTCGCCAAAATAGCCAAATAAAGAGTTCTGTCAAAACCTTCTCCTGGATAGACTGTGGTGCCTACTTTAAAGACTCTTGTCAGATAAGAAATCAAAAAAAGAATCGAAACGATAAAAGCCGAAGCCATGAACTTTTGATGCACTTTAGGCTGGCCTTTGCGAATAGCGATCCAACCTAAGAAAAGTAACACACCGGCTAAACCATTTAAACAGGCATTGAGTGTGGCTAAATTGTAACCCAAGTTTTCCATTATTTATTTTACGAAGCCCCAGCAAGTTTCTTCATATCTGCTAAAAGTTGTTTAATACCCAGAGCATCCGAATCATAATAACCCCGAATGCGGGCCTTTTGATCCACTAAAATAAATTTCTCTCCGTGTACAACATCGAAGGTGCTAATGTCCTCGGGGTTTTGTCCGGATTCTAAAGGAACCTTCTGCATCACAGTTTTAAACCCTTTGACAATGGTTTCGGTTACTTGATCTGCAGGACCAGTTAGAAAACTCCAAAGCTTTTTGTCCGCACCAAAGCGCTGGGCATATTCGGATAGTTTTTCTGGAGTATCGCGTTCTGGGTCGACACTAAATGAAACAATGCGACAAGGGTATTGGCCCAAGGACTCAAGCTGCTTAGCTTCTTCTTTTAAGGCCTTTTGAACTTTGGTCATGCGTTGCGTCAGCATAGGGCAGGTTCCCCCGCAGGAGGTAAACATAAAATTGGCGACCCACACTTTATTTTCATAATCTTTAAGAGAGACCTTTTTACCCTCTTGGTTAATCAATTCAAACTCGGGTAAAACCCCTAATTGAGGCAGCTGTTTTTCTTGAAGGCTGCACCCAAATGCTAAAAAAACAACAAATATTAAAGTCGCTCGTTTAAATATAAAAATCGCATTAGACTTCATGAAGGCCTCCATCCAAAAAAATGGCACAAAATAATAAGGTCAAATAAAAAAGAGAAGCAAAGAAAACGCGTTTTCCCCAAACATGGTCTTCTTTTTCCCAAATTCGCCATAATACCACCAGTAAAAATCCACTGTTTAACAAAAAGGCAGCCCAAAAATATAAATTTCCAGCATAAGCGGTTTTTACTAGCGAAAAGCTAACTAGCATCATAAAAACCGTATAAAATAAAGTCTGAAATTTAATCGAGCTGGGTCTCTGCTTGAGTGGGAAAATCTTAAAACCTGCCTTGGCGTATTCTTCACGACGAAAGGTTCCGATCGCTAAAAAATGAGGCATTTGCCAGAAAAAAACAATACCAAATAAAATCAAACCCGGTAGAGCAATACGATTCGTCATAGCGGTCCAACCTAATAAAGGCGGGGCAGCCCCAGGAATCGCTCCAATCAAGAGTGACAATGAAGTTTTTTGTTTAAGTGGGGTATAAACCAAAACATAGATAAAAAGTGAGAAGAGCCCTAAAAAGCCTGTCAATGGATTCACTTGATAAATCAATAGAGGAATAGCGACTCCAATTAACACGCTTCCTATAGCCAGACCTGTTTCTGGAGACATGCGCTGACTTGCCAAAGGACGGTCTTTGGTTCTTTCCATAAAACCATCAATATCACGCTCTAAAAACATATTTAGAGCGCTTGCTCCAGCTACCAATAGGGTAATTCCCACTAAAGCGTAAAAAAAAAGATAAAAGTCAGGACGGACAGGGGCAATATAAATCCCTGCAATAGCTGTAATTAAGGCTAACAAAGTGATTCTAGGTTTAATCAATACGATGGCATCAGCAATCAATCCGTTTCTGAGATTTGTTGAAATGGGTACATTCATTGATTTGTTGACTCTTCTTGAATAGGCAAACGGTAACACAACAATATAAATAAGGTCAGTGCACCTAATAATAAACTTCCTACAATTAAATGAGTCACTTGTAAATAGGCTGGCAATGAAAACTGAACCAAACCAAAACCCACTAA
>JAUHYS010000085.1 GCA_030426445.1 bacterium | reverse complement strand
GAAAGTCTTATTCAATTAAGGCAAGTCAATTAGCCCAATTGGGCAAACAACTCTATGACCAAGGAAAAGCGGTAACACCAGACAAAGTGTTTCCGCTTTATTTAAGGCCTTCTGAAGCGGAAAGAAAGTTGTCACAAAAAAAGAATACTAGGTAAACACAACGGTCTTATTATTATAAGTTAAAATTCGGTGTTGTGTGTGCATGCGCACTGCATAGGCAAGTGCACTGGTCTCTTGATCCCGACCTTTACGAATGAGGTCCTCAACTTGGTCCAAATGACTTACTTGGCTGACACATTGGTGAATGATGGGACCAGCATCTAACTCCGGAGTGACATAATGGCTGGTGGCTCCAATAATTTTGACTCCTTTTGCATAAGCCTGGTGATAGGGTTTACTGCCTTTAAAAGCAGGTAAAAATGAGTGGTGGATATTAATAATCGGATGTTCAAAGCTATCAATAAATTCTTCACTAAGAATCTGCATATAACGCGCTAAAACTAATAAGTTAATCTGGTATTTTTTTAAAATTTCTATTTGTTTTTTTTCTGCCAATGCCTTGTTTTTAGGATCCACTTCAATTTTTTCAAAAGGAATATTAAAATGTTGCGCTACTTTAGCCAAGTCGTCATGATTGCTTAAAATAATGGGAATTTCTACATCGATTTCTCCCAATGCATGTCTGACCAGTAGGTCGTAAAGACAGTGTTGATATTTAGAGACCATAATGGCCATGCGTTGGCTATAATCAGAAAAATAAAGTTTAAATTTCATTTTAAATTGAGGAGTTAACTCCTCTAACTTTTTATATAATGATTCACGGTTGAGACTAAATTGGTCCAATTGCCATTCGACTCTCATGAGAAAGGTTCCGGTTTCATAGTCGGTATGTTGATCGAGATAAACGATATTACCATGATGCTGGTGGATAAAATTAGAAATAAACGCCACCAAACCAGGCTGATCTGGGCAAACGATTAAGATAATGGCATTATTTGAGTTTTTTCTTTTTTTTGCTTCCATAAAACCCATCATGCTATCATGGGGCTAAGTAGGACTCAAGAGGTTTCAATAGTTTAATTTAAATGTAAATGATTAATAAATAAATATAACTCATTAATAAATATATTACTTTTAAAAGCCATTTGACAAATTAGATTAATATATAGGATAATATGCGCCCGATAATTCTTTGGAATCTCCTGGTAATGCTAACTTCTTCCAAGAGCTTGACCACAAGAATGGGAGGGAATACAATTTTAATTTGAGGGTGACAATGAATAAAAAAAATTTGAAAAAATTTCAAGAGATCCTGCAAGAACGCCGTAATACGATTTTACAAAATAAGGATAGCATCAGTGAGCAGTCGGTAGTTTTGGATCCAGATGATTTGCCTGATGAAGTTGATCTTGCAACCAGTGAAACCGATCAAGCAATTAATTTAAAGCTAAGAGACCGTGAAAGGTTTTTACTCCAAAAGATTGAAAAAGCTTTGCGTAAAATTGAAAATGGCGAGTATGGAGAATGCGAAGCTTGTGGTGATGAAATAGGTATCAAACGCCTAGAAGCACGTCCTGTCACCGACCTTTGTATCCAATGTAAAGAAGAGCAAGAAAAAGCCGAACGCATTTTTGCAGACGACTAATCGTCCTCTTATTTAACTCTTACTTTAATACTTTAAAAATTGTTTTTGTTCCTGAGCAGCTGTAATTGCCGCAAGTCGCGCCATGGTCATACTTAAATTGACTAGATTTTTCTTTTCTGCACAATTCAAAAAATAGTCTTCGTGGGGCTCGTCAATTTTGTGTAGACACAAGCAAGAAAAAACCATACCTTTGGCATTGAGCGAAGTGTAAGTGTCTTTTTCGGCATTCATCCTAAAAAAACCTCCCACAGTCTTAAAACCTACCATGTAAATGACGGGTTCGATAGGAAGTCCACTATAATGATCGGCTGTGGGGATGCCTTCCTGAATTAAAAACGAACGTGTTTTTTGCCCTCCTTTTGAGGAAAGTAATTTATTACGTGTTTTTCGGTTAATTAAGCGAATTTCATCAGGGTGGTAAACATCTAAAAGCCCCATTCCATAGGTGCCTGAATCACTTTTTAAAAAAACATAGGGTTTATCAGTAATATGATGCCTTTGATAATTTTTTTGAATTTCATCAAGTGTCATTTCAATCTTTTGCGCAATATTTTCGAGATCTTCAGGACTACTCAGATCCACTTTTTGAACATTTGCATGCAAACAGCGAAGTAACCAGGGGTCCAAACCAATGTATTGGGAAAACTCCTGTATGAGTTTATCTAACAGTTGAAAGTGCGTACTTTTTCGACGTTGTTGCCAACCTAATTGAGGAGAGGGGATGATTTTGTCTTGAATCGTCAGAATGCTTTCTGGGATGCCACTCGAAAAATCATTATTGGAAATAACCAGATCAGCTTCAAAATTTTTGAGATAGGGAATGCCATTTTCTATGGATAGTTTTTCTAAGTCAAGATTTTGATTTTTATCTAAGGGAACCTTTAAAAAATCTTCTTTAATATTTTGCCCTAAGTATGCGATTTTAATCTCGAGTCCGGCCTCGGTGATCAAGCTTTTAATCCGAGATAAATTTTCTAAATAAAAACGGTTACGGGTATGCTCTTCACAAAGTAAAATCAGGCGTTGGGCTTTGGGATAATAAGTTGAAAAATAATTTTTAAAGGCATGCGTGGCTTCGTGAGAAAAGGCATTGCATAAATTATTAAAGCCCGCTGGAAATAAATTGGTATCAATAATACCTAATTTATGACCTGAGTTTCTAATATCGCAACTTAAATAAAGTGGGGGAATGAGACCTTGGCTTTTTTCTTTAAAAAAGCTTTCGATCTCGGTTTTTTTTTCTTCAAATGTCTGAGAAATTTTACTTAATATCATCTTTTTTTCGCATTTATTGAGTGTTTTTTATTTTGAGTATTCTCAAATATTCGTTACGAATATTCAAGCGAAAGTCACTAAACTTTTGAATAAATTCTTTTTTATTTGGGAAAGAACACAATTGAGCAAGTTCCTCAATATACTCTGCTTTTAGATCGATATAACCTTCATGTAAATGCCATTTCAACTCAAGATAAAATTCTATTTTGCGATAAAATGCATAGGCTGATGTAAAAAGCTGGATAGTTTTTTGAGGGAGGAGATTTCTCGCTTTAATTTTTTCAATGGCTTCGAGGGTGTTTTGAGTAAGGATATTAGGAAATATTTTCCCCATCTTGAGTTGTAAAAATTGAATCGCAAACTCAATATCCATCAAAGCACCCATGCCTTTTTTAAAGTTCCATTTATTTTGAGTTTCCTTAGCTAATTCAGTTTCGATTCTTTGGCGTAAATGGTGAATTTGTTCATTCATATCCCGAGGAAAAGGCTCTAAAAAAATAAGGCGTTTAAATAAAGCTTCAAACTCGTGTTTAAAGGTCTCGCCAGCATAAATGAGACGGCTTTTCAGTAAGGCTTGTTTCTCCCATAGTGCTGCATGTTCTTTATAATGCTGTGTCCAGGGGTCTAAAGCAGTCACTAAAGCCCCTGCATTTCCGGAAGGGCGTAGTTCCGTATCTACTTTATAGGCATAACCCTGTTGAGTATAGAGCGTCAGATAGCTGATAATTCTTTGGGCAATTTTAGCAAAGATTTCCTGATTAGTTTTTCCAGCATCGGGTTGAGAATTGCGGTTATAGACAAAAATGATATCCAAATCGCTACTAAAATGGAGTTCATAAGCTCCCAGTTTTCCCATTCCTATGACAGCCAGTTCTGCGGGAATAAAATTTCCGTCCTTGTCACGATAACTGGCAATACCCATTGTCCTTTGCACTTCTGCTTGAGCAAGTTTTATCGCTGCAATCAGAACCGCATCCGCAATCAAACTAAGATTTTTCATGACAGAGACCAAATCAAAAGAGCCACTGAGGACTTCTTTGGTATAAGGTGACAATTTTTCTTTTTTAAAGCGCCTAAGTTCATCTATTTTAACTTCTAATTCCGAAATGTTTTTTAATCTCTCTAAAATTTCTTGGAGATAGTTATTGGTAATGTCATCGTTTAAAAACATCATGAGGCTAAACCTCCAAAAGTTGTATCAAATAGGCTTGCAAAGCGTTGCCCTACAAATTGCCTATGTTTTTCCAGGTCATTTAATAATTCTTTAGAGATAATTTCATTTTTATGAAAGTCATATCCCATACGAATAGCTAGTTTATTAAGCTCCTCCAGATCTTCGGGAAGTCTGTGGACTTGTTGTTCTTCAACTTGTTGCAATCTATTTTCTAAGGTACGAAGAAAAATATAAGCTTGCTTTAGCTTTTTGGCTTCCTCTGATGAGATGAATTGATGCTTGACCATACTAGAAAGGGCGCTCAAAGTTTGGGTACCCTGTAAATCAGGAAGACGCCCACCAAATAAAAGCTGAAAGGATTGAACAAAAAATTCAATTTCACGGATTCCTCCCTGACCTAATTTAACATGAAAGCCTTGTGCATTCGATTGCGACAAACTTTGATGGATTTTTTCTTTCATCTCTTTGAGTTGTTTGAGGAAACTAAAGTCAGCCATCTTTGGATAAACAAAGGGGTGAATCCTCTTGATAAATTTTTTAAATAAAGACTCAGAGCCCGCCAAATAGTTAGCTCGGATCATAGCCTGCTTTTCCCAGGGAGCTCCAAAACTTTCATAATAGGTTTCCATCGCATCAATGCTGTTTACCAATGGGCCACTTTTTCCTTCGGGACGAAGTTCTAAATCGACACGATATAAAAATCCGCCTTCTTGTTTTTTAGAAAGTAACTGGTTCAGTTCTTGGGTTAATTTAGTAAAATATTGATGAGCTGTATAACTAGGAGCATGAATATCTTTTTGCGCAATGCCTTGATCACTGGCATAAAAACAGATGAGATCGATATCACTGCTAAAGTTGAGTTCATACCCCCCTAGCTTGCCCATGGCCATGATAGTATAGGGCATCTCTTTACCGGTTTTTATCTCAATCAGTTTTCCCCATTCTTCATTAAGCTGTTTACGAATTTCTTTTAGGCTAAACTGAACAATACTTTGGGCTAATAAGCTGATTTCTTTTGCAATAATTTCAAAGGGAGTTTTTAGACCGATGTCTCGATAGCAGATTCTAAAAATTTCTTTATATTTAAAGTGAATTAAGCTTTCTTCTATACCTATTTTTTTTTGTTTCAGATTGGAGACTTCTAATTGAAGTCTTTTTTGATAATCTTCAAGGGAACTTGTTTGCCATAGATCTTCCTTTAAAAGGTCAATCACTTTTTCTGGAAAACGACGCGTCCACCTCGCTAAAAAGGGACAATTTCCCAAAACTAAAATAAGTGCATCCAAAGAAACTTGAGAAATATTGGGATTTGAGTTGATGATTTCAGGGAGAAGTGATTGGATTAATTCAATGGCTTGCGCTGGACTCGCTGTCTTGTTTGCCATGTGATCATTTAAATTTATCATAAGAAGAACCTATTCAATGATTCCTGTCTTTGCCAATTTAAACTTTATTCAGGCTGCCTTTATGTCAAAGGAAGCGACTCAATTAAAAAATCTTCCGCTTTCTTTAAAAGAGCTTGTTCAAGTCCAACAAGTCCATGGTGACAGAGTTATTTGCATTCAACAAGTTAAAGATCTTGATGAAATTTTTAAACAACAAGCTGACGCCTTAATATGTTCGCTTCCACAAGTCGCGATTGCCATACGCACTGCTGACTGCGTTCCCATGCTTGTTGCGCATCCCCAAGGGGTCATTTCTGCCATTCATGCGGGCTGGCGTGGAAGTGCTCAATCCATTTTAGTCAAGACACTTCATTTAATGCAAGAGAAGTATCTACTAGATCTCAAACAAATCAAATTAGCGATTGGACCTGCCATTTGTCAAAATTGTTATGAAGTCGGAATCGAAGTCGCACAAGCCTTTATGGATTTAGGCTTAGAAACCTGCCTGCAAAAAAAATCTAAAGAAAAATTTCATTTAGATTTAAAGACAGTGAATTATTTACAGGCCTTGAACTTAGGTCTTGATAAAAAAAATATTTGGGTGAGTCCAGACTGTAGCATGTGCCAAAACGAAACTTACTTTTCTTATCGCTATTCAATGAAAAGCGGAGAAAAAAACTCTGGGAGGAATTATTCCTGGATTAGATTATCCTAAAAAAAGTTCGTTTTACTTTTATTTTCTCAAAAGATGGGTCTGACTTCTGTAAGCAATGGCTTCTGTTAGATGAGAAGTCTCAATTTTTTCCCCTTTATCCAAATCACTAATCGTGCGTGCAACTTTAAGCAGGCGGTGAAAGGCCCTGGCGGAAAGTTTTAATTTTTTGACGGCTTGTTCTAAAAGCGCTTCGGCTTGGTTTTCTAATGCACAAAATTGTTGAATCTCTTTGGGACCCATTTGAGAATTGGCCACTAACTGGCATTCACGAAAACGCTTTGTTTGGCGCTCCCAAGCTAGCTGACTGAGTTCCCTGATCTGGCGAGAATCTTGACCGTCCGAAGCATGCTGGAGTTCTGCATAAGAGATAGGCATCACTTCGACTTGTAAATCTATTCGATCTAAAAGAGGCCCACTGATTTTACTTTGATAATGTTTAACACGTGCCTCAGAACAAGCACATTCTTCTCGAGGGTTTCCATAGTGGCCACAAGGACAAGGGTTCATGGCGGCAATCAATAAAAAGCGGGCAGGGTAGGTTAGACTTTGCATGGCTCTTGCTATTGTCACCGAATGGGTTTCAATGGGTTGTCTCAGTGACTCTAAAACATGACGCCGAAATTCGGTTAACTCATCTAAAAATAAGACTCCATTATGGGCTAAACTGACTTCGCCTGGTCGGGGAATATTGCCCCCACCAATAAGACCCGCATCAGAAACACTGTGGTGTGGAGTACGAAAAGGACGGGTCGTCACCAGACTTTCATTTTTTTTAAGCATGCCCATCATACTGTAAATTTTAGTGGTGGTCAGTTTTTCAGAAAAACTCATTTCGGGTAAAATGGAAGCCATCCGGCTGGCGAGCATGCTTTTTCCTGTTCCTGGTGGCCCTACCAATAACACATGATGAAAACCCGCTGCAGCGATGGTGAGAGCTCGTTTTGCAAACTCTTGACCTTTTATCTCACTAAAATCAGGGCAATGATTTTTGCTATTCTTTGTGGGGTTGCCAGTACTTTCCTTTATTGAGAGGAGTTCGGTTTGAGATAGAGCAAACTCAACAACTTGTGGAAGGTCTTTTGCTCCTAGTACTTCAATACCTTTCACGGGTTCTGCTTCCATTAAATTAGACTCAGGAATAATAATCCCTTTCAGGCCTCTTTCTTTAGCTAATAATGCGGATGCCAGGACGCCTCGTACGGAGCGCAACTCACCGGTTAAAGAAAGCTCGCCTAAAATAATATAATTCTGTAATTTTTCTACCGGGACTTGTTCACTTGCAGCTAAAAGCCCTAAGGCAATAGGCAGGTCAAGCGCTGTTCCGCTTTTTTTGATATCAGCAGGGGCTAAATTAAGTGTGATTTTTCTGACAGGGACTTCATAGCCATTATTATAAAGTGCAGATAGCACACGGTCTTTGGATTCCTTAACCGCGCTTTCTGCCAAACCCACAGTGGACCAACCAGGTAGACCTTTGCTTAAATCCACCTCGACATGAATAAGATAGGCGTCAATGCCTAACAGACCCGAAGAAAATAAAGTTGCATGTTTCATGCTTTGACGAATAAAGCAAAGTTAATGCCACTTTATTAAAGAAGTTCTTAGGTCAATAATAGCCTTTAAAAATAAAGGTTTTATCATTTCAACTGAAACTTAAATGACTATAATAGAATGAAAATCGAACTCAATGCGTTTGATTATGCAACGCTAAGGCTTACTCTAAACCACTCTCTGCAAGATAGCGCTCGGCATCCAAGGCTGCCTGACAACCCATTCCAGCAGCAGTAATAGCCTGCCGATAAATATGGTCGACACAGTCTCCTGCGGCAAAGACTCCTTTGGCACTGGTTTGTGTACCCTTAGAAGTTAAAATATAGCCTTCGTCATCGGTATCAATTTGATCTTTAAAAGCTTGAGTGGCTGGGATATGCCCAATCGCAACGAAAAGCCCTTCTACCGCAAGCGTATTTTTTTCATCTGTTTTGAGGTTTTTAATCGTCACTGAACTCACTTCGCCTTTTTCGACATCATGGACCTCTTC
>JAUHYS010000084.1 GCA_030426445.1 bacterium | reverse complement strand
TACTCTTCCATCTTTATTGCCGCTCCCATCTTTTTATTTTTCCGCGACCATGGACACCGTTTCGGATTTAAAAAGAAAAACAATGCTCAGGTAAAAGCTTCATGAGTTTAGAAGGCACAGCTAAAGCTAAACGCTGGGTTTTGCCTTCAACTCATCATGAAACTATTCAAAAAATTGCTCAAGAACACCATTGCTCTCCCCTTATCGCACAAGTTCTCTACAATCGAAATATTCATAGCCAAAAAGATATCGATCTTTTTCTTCACGCTAATTTACAACAACTCCCAGATCCCAGTTTATTTAAAGATATGGACTTGGCAGTTCAACGGATCCTCGAAGCCATTCAAAAAAACGAAAAAATCACCATCTTCGGAGACTACGACGTAGATGGTTCAACCTCTACTGCCATGTTGATGGATTTTTTTAAAAGTTTAGCAGCTAATGTGGACTATTATATTCCTCATCGACTTAAAGAAGGCTATGGACTGAATAGTCATGCCATTAAAAAGTTAAAAACATCCAGAACACAACTGATTATTACAGTCGATAATGGTATTAGTGCTGTCCAAGAGGCCAAACTTATCCGTAAGTTGGATATGGACCTCATCATCACAGACCACCATGAAGCTCCACCCAAGTTGCCACTTGCTTTTGCTATTCTAAACCCCAAACAAAAAGGCGATACATTTCCT
Organism: bacterium; assembly: GCA_030426445.1. Classification (GTDB taxonomy): domain Bacteria; phylum UBA10199; class UBA10199; order DSSB01; family DSSB01; genus JACKPJ01. The sequence continues at coordinate 7,635 of JAUHYS010000084.1, read as the reverse complement.
GGAAAAGAACTCGCAGGAGTCGGTGTCGCCTTTTACCTAATGATCGCCTTGCGCAAAGCTTGTCGAGAACTCGGTCTTTTTAGAAATCAAGAACCCAACCTACGGAATTCACTGGACTTAGTCGCTGTAGGGACTATCGCCGATCTAGCCCCTCTAACCGGTATCAACCGCATCCTGGTTCGGGAAGGCCTCAAAGTCCTTTCAACAACTCACAGAAAGGGACTTCGTGCACTGATGCAAGTTTCTGAGGTGCGAGGTAAGGTCTCAGCAGGTCAAGTAGCCTTTCGCATTGGCCCCCGGATCAATGCAGTTGGCCGTTTAGAAGAGGCCTCTTTAGGCGTTCAACTTTTGCTTTCTCAAAACACAGAAGAATCCCTCCAACTTGCCGAACAACTCAATCAAGCGAATGAGGCCCGCAAGGCTCTCGAATCAGAAATTTTTGAACAAGCTGTTGAGCAAATCGAAAAAAATACTCTCCATCAAAAATACCGTTCACTAGTGGTCTTTGATCCAAATTGGCACCACGGAGTTGTGGGTATTGTCGCCAGCCGTCTAGTAGAGCGCTATCATCTACCTAGCATCGTCATGAGTGAGGTAGAAGGAAAAGTAAAGGGTTCGGCACGTTCCATTCGTGGCCTTAACCTCGTCGAAACATTGCGCCAATGCGATTCGCATCTAAGTAGTTATGGCGGCCATGCCTATGCGGCTGGACTTTCTTTAGCTCCCAAATATTTAGAACATTTTATTCAAAACTTTGACCAGGCGGTCCGCAAACAACTTAGCGAAGAAGACTATACCCCCTCCATTTATTTGGATGCCCAATCTTCTTTAGATCAGATTGAAGCCCAATTAGTGAACGACCTAGCCAAATTGGAACCCTTTGGTTTGGGAAACCCCACACCTGTCTTTTGTGCCCAGGATCTTCATGTACAACAAAGCCGCATCGTAGGAGAAAATCACCTCAAGCTCGCTTTAAGTGCCCCCCATTCTCAAAATAAAAGAGTCGACGCTATTGGCTTTCGTATGGCAGACAAAAACCCTCCCCTAAACTCACAAATTGACTTAGCTTTTACGCCCGAATGGAATGAATGGCAGGATCAAAAAAGTATTCAATTGCGTTTGTTAGATTTAAAAGTAAAAAATTAATCTCATGTTGCAAATTTTTGCGCATCTGGCTAGGCTATGAATAACCATATTTACTCATAAGGAACCCAATATTATGCGCGAAGAAAAATTTCTTTTTACTTCAGAATCTGTTACCGAGGGCCATCCCGATAAAATTTCGGACCAAATCTCGGATGCAATTTTAGATGCTATTCTCACCCAAGACCCCCACGCTCGAGTTGCTTGTGAAACCCTAGTTAAAACCGGTTTTGCGATGATAGCTGGAGAAATCACAACAACTGCTCTGGTTGATTATGCTGCCGTAGTACGTCAAACCATTAAAGAAATCGGTTACGATGACAGTAAAAAAGGTTTTGATTACGAAACTTGCGGAGTCATGGTTGCTTTAGACAAACAATCTCCGGATATTTCCCAGGGTGTTTCCGCGGGTGAAGGTCTTTATACAGAACAAGGTGCCGGCGACCAGGGGCTCATGTTTGGCTATGCCACAGACGAAACCCCTGAGTTTATGCCCGCTCCTATCGACTATGCACACATCCTAACTCTCAAACTCGCAGAGCATCGCAAAGACGGTTCCATCCCCTGGTTAAGACCCGATGGAAAATCTCAAGTCACGGTCGAATACCACGATGGCAAACCCACTCGTATTGATACCATTGTCATGAGTACTCAGCACAGCCCCGATGTGGATCATAAAACCATTCAAAAAACCTTGATCGAATCCATTGCAAAAAAATATCTACCTACAAATATGCTAGACGACAAAACCGCTTTTTTAATTAATCCCACCGGACGTTTTGTTGTAGGGGGCCCTCAAGGGGACTGTGGTCTAACGGGTCGAAAAATTATTGTCGACACTTACGGGGGTCATGGATCCCATGGAGGGGGAGCTTTTAGTGGAAAAGACCCTTCTAAGGTGGACCGCTCGGCTTCTTACATGGCTCGTTATATTGCAAAAAACATCGTGGCAGCCAAAATTGCTAAACGCTGTGAGGTCCAACTTGCTTATGCCATTGGCTATCCAGAACCCGTCAGCGTCATGATCGATACCTTTCACACCAGCGAAATTCCAGCTCAAAAACTCTCAGAGGCAGTCCGAGAAGTCTTTTCTATGAAACCTGCAGAGATTATTCAAACCTTGGATTTATTGCAGCCCATTTATCGAAAAACAGCCAGTTATGGTCACTTTGGCCGTAACGAACCCGAATTTACTTGGGAGAAAACCGACAAAGTCGAAGCCTTACAAAAGGCTCTAAATTTATAGAGGAGAACCCGATGTCACAGCCTGTACTCAATTCAAAAACTCAAGAAGATTTTAAAGTTGCAGACCTCAGTTTAGCAGATTGGGGTCGTAAAGAAATTACATTAGCAGAAAAAGAAATGCCCGGTCTAATGGCACTGCGAGAAAAGTACGGCAAAACAAAACCTTTAAAAGGTGCCCGCATTACAGGTTGTTTGCATATGACTATTCAGACTGCTGTACTTATTGAGACGCTAATCGAATTAGGCGCCGAAGTACGTTGGTCTTCCTGTAATATATTTTCTACCCAAGACCATGCTGCTGCAGCCATGGCACAAGCTGGTATTCCCGTCTTTGCGTGGAAAGGCGAATCCGAAAAAGAATACTGGTGGTGCATCGAGCAAACCCTTAATTTTGCCGACGGTGGGCCTAACTTACTTTTAGACGACGGTGGAGATCTTACGCAATTCGTTCACGAAAAACGCCCCGAGCTTTTAACAAGCATCAAAGGAGTCAGTGAAGAAACTACTACAGGAGTTCACGCTCTCTATCGCATGATGGAAAAAGGCGAACTCAAGATTCCTGCCATCAATGTCAATGATTCTGTAACCAAATCTAAATTTGACAATTTATATGGCTGCCGTGAATCCTTAGCTGATGGTATTAAGCGTGCTACTGACATCATGGTTGCAGGCAAAGTTGTTGTTGTAGCGGGTTATGGAGATGTTGGAAAAGGCAGTGCCAAATCGATGAAAGGATTTGGTGCCCGTGTCATCGTCACCGAAATCGACCCCATTTGCGCCTTGCAAGCTGCCATGGAAGGCTTTGAAGTCAAACCTATGGATGAAGCCTGTGCAGAAGGCGATATCTTTGTCACCACCACCGGTTGCAAAGATGTGATTCGTATTGATCACATGGAAAAAATGAAACACAATGCCATTGTGTGTAATATTGGGCATTTTGATATTGAGATTCAGGTCGCACAACTCAATGGTTTCCCTGGGATCAAAAAAGATACAGTCAAACCTCAGGTTGATCTTTACACCTTCCCAGATGGACACTCAATTATTCTGTTGGCAGAAGGCCGCTTGGTTAATTTAGGCTGCGCCACTGGACATCCCTCATTTGTCATGTCTAACTCTTTCAGCAATCAAGTTCTGGCACAAATCGATCTTTTTAGCCAAGAACGACCCGTTGGGGTTAGTGTTCTTTCTAAAAAATTAGACGAAGAAGTTGCTCGACTTCATTTGGATGCCTTAGGAGTCAAACTGGAAACACTCAGCAATGAACAAGCCAAATATTTGGGTATTGCGCAAGAAGGCCCTTTTAAACCAGAGTACTATCGGTATTAGAAAAAGCTAAGATCAACTTTACTAAATAAAATAATAGATAGAGGACTCCTAGTCCTGCAAAGCTGCTTTTAAGGCTCCTTTTAAATTTGGATGATTAAATTGGAAGCCAAATTCTTGTAATTTTTTTGGGTAAACGCGCATGCTGGCCAGCAGGGTTTCATCAGCCATTTCGGCGCTAAAAGCCATACGCGCTACCGAGGCTGGTAAGGGGAAAAGGGTCGGTCTCCATAAAGCCTTACCTAATGTTTTGGTAAACTCTTTATTGGTAACAGGGTTCGAGGTGGTTAAATTAACCGCACCGCTGACTTTATCATTTTCCAAGGCAAAAACAATTGCACGGACTTCGTCTTCTAGGCTAATCCAGCTCATATATTGTTTACCATTGCCGATTACTCCACCCAATCCTAGCTTAAATGGTAATAGCATTTTTTGCAATGCGCCGCCTTTTGCACTTAAAACTAGACCAGTTCTTATATGAACGACTCGGATCCCTTTTTCTTCAGCAGGTTTTGTCGCCAATTCCCAATCATGGACCACGTCAGCTAAAAAACCTTCTCCCAGTGGACTGGTTTCATCCAGTTCTTTATCAGCCTGATTTCCATAAAAACCAATAGCAGAAGCCGAAATCAGAACTTGTGGTGGAGTCTGTAAGCTTGCTAAAGCCTTGGTAAGGATTGTTGTTCCATTCACTCGACTATCGCGAATCTTCTTTTTTTTACTTTTAGTCCATCTACCTCCAGCAAGATTCTCTCCAGCCAAGTTAATCACAGCTTCCGGTGCAAAAGCTTGTAAAGCACCTTTATCGATACTGCCTTGCTCTGCGTTCCAAAAAATTTCGTTTTGGGTGATATCGGCCTCACCTCTGACCAAGCGACCGATAACGTGCCCTCTTTTTTGTAAAATAGGGATTAATTCGGAAGCTAGAAATCCATGCGATCCTGAAATTAAAATTTTCATGAAGAACCTTTCTTTTTTGTTAATCCTTATGCTTATTGGCAAGCTCAATAACGCAGTTTAATCTAGAACGTCTAATGTTTTTTTGTTTCCTTTTTTGATATTGCGCAATCAGGCGTAGGCCCTCTAAAGTTAAAAAAGGGTCGGCCTTTTTAATCGTTTTTGAAGACTGAGTGATTAAACTTAAAAAACCTCCCGTAGCGATCACAGGGCATCTTACTTTGGCTTCTTCTTGAATTTTTTTTACAATGGCATCGACCATGCCAATATAACCATAAAAAATCCCGGATTGCATGCTTTCGATCGTTTCTCGGCCAATCACACGTTTAGGCTTTTTAATTTCCACTTGAGGAAGTTGCACCAAAGCCTCATTAGACACAGCAATCCCAGGAGTAATACAACCACCCCGATAAACCTTACTTTTATTGATATAATCAAAAGTAGTCGCAGTTCCAAAATCAACAATAATTAAAGGAGCTCCGTAAAAATGTACACCCGCCACTGCATTGACAATGCGATCTGCACCGACCTGCTCCGGGTTTTGCAAACCGATCTTAATTGGAGCCGACATAGAAGCACCCACGAACTTTGGTTTTTTGTTTAGGTAACGCTGGCACATGCGTTGCAAACTAAATTCCATCGGGGGAACCACATTAGAGATCATGATTTCTTCAACATTTTTGAAATCTAATTTTGCAAACTGAAAGAGCTCTTTAAAAAAAATCCCTAATTCGTCTGCAGTGCGTTCTTTTTTGGTTTCGAGCCGCCAATGGTGACTGAGTTTTTCCTGCTGGTAAACGCCCACCAGCATGTTGGTGTTTCCTATATCGATGACTAGTAACATTCTATTTCTTTCTCTAGATTTCTATCGCTTTAAGTCTAACTTCTTCTGCAATCAAAGTCCTGATCTCACCGTTTTTTAACTTTACTAGTAAATGGCCTGAACGGTCTAAATCGAAAACTGTAGCTTCATAAGTTTGCTTTGCTTCCTCAAAAACAATATTTTTTTTCATAAAACCTGAAAATTTTTTCCACTGTTCTATCATGAAGTCGGGCCCTTTTTGAATTAAATTTTCAATTTGAAAAAAAATTTCTTTCATAAGACATTCCAAGACCTGTAAACGCGAAAAATGTTCACCTGTTACCTGAAACACCGAAGTCGCTAGCTTTTGAATCTCTGTAGAAAAATCCTCTTTTGATTGAGACACATTGAGCCCCACTCCTAATAAAATAAAGTCAATCTGCGCAACGCCCTTGACTTGGGTAGTAAAAAGCTCGCATAAAATACCAGCAAGTTTTTTTTCTTTTACCCAAATATCATTGGGCCATTTTATCAAAAGTTCTTTTAAGCCCAAGGTTTCGAGAGCCTTTAAAAGTGCAACCCCTGTCGTCAAGGTGAGTAATGGAGCTTGTTGAGGATGAAGTCGAGGCCGAAGAATCAAGGTAAAGTAAAGACCCTTTCCCGCTGGAGATTCCCACTGTCGCTGCAAACGCCCCCTGCCTTGCGTCTGAAAATCTGCCAACACCAAGCTTCCTTCTGGAGCACCTGATTTCGCCAATTGGACAGCTTGTGTATTGGTTGAATCGGTTTCCTCAAAAAAATAATTTCTCTTTAATTGAGGCAGCGTGTTTTTGAGTTTTTCTAATTCAAGGAAAAAATTTTTAGACATGGGAGGTCTATCCTATAGAAGAAAATATAAAATGAGAACAAGAAACTTATCAAAAATTCTTACTTGACTCTTTCTTGTTTGAAAAAGAAACTGCAGCTTTTAATTTTTATCTTATTTTAATTAAAAAAATAATAGGAGCCGGGGGTATCATAAGGGTGAATCATTTAAAAAATCTTCGTCATAAAAATATCCAAGTCAATGGGGTTAAGCTCCATGTGGTCGAGGCCGGAAACCCCAATGGTGAACTACTGATTTTGCTCCACGGTTTCCCAGAATTTTGGTACGCTTGGAGCCATCAAATTTTAGATTTAGCTGAAGCTGGATTACATGTGGTGGTTCCCGATCAACGCGGCTATAACTTAAGCGAAAAACCTGCTTCGGTTTCTGCCTATCGCATTACAGAACTTCGCCAGGATATTTGTGAGCTGATTAAACATTATGGGCAGAAAAATTGCTTTCTAGCAGGCCATGATTGGGGGGCTGCCGTTGCGTGGGATTTGGCTATTCACCATCCCAAAAAAATTAAAAAATTGGCCATATTAAATGTGCCCCACCCTAAAATCATGTTGCGATTTCTGACCACACGCCCTAAACAAATATTAAAAAGTTGGTATATATTCTTTTTCCAACTACCTTATTTACCTGAACTTTTTTTCAAAAGAAAAGATTTTCGGGCCGGCGTTCTGGCTTTAAAAAAAGGCACAAAACGCCACACTTTTACTCAAGAAGAAATCAAAACATATAAAGAAGCCTGGTCCCAACCCAGTGCCATAACAGCGATGCTCAATTGGTACCGTGCTCTGGGAAGATCCAAACCTAAACTGCCTAAAGACGCCCGTGTCAAAGTCCCTACTTTAATGATTTGGGGAAAAAAAGACCTGGCACTTTCTTATAAAATGGCTCAACCAAGTATTGATTTGTGCGATCAAGGAAAGTTAATTTTCTTTGAGGATAGCAGCCATTGGGTGCAACACGAAAAAGCTAAAGAAGTTACAAAATTATTTTTAGATTTTTTTAAATGAGGAATTTAGTTCAATTTCAAAAGTCTATTGACAGAGGGCAAAGTCCTTAAGTAGTGACAAACTACTTTGAAGAAAGCAAGCACATACAAAGAAGCGGGTGTCAATATCGAAGCTGGGAATAGTTTCGTTGATACCATCAAGCCGTTAATCAAAAAGACGCATCGGCCAGAAGTCCTCACACCTTTGGGTGGCTTTGCCGGCATGTTTCGCATCAACCCCCTTAAGTATCAAGAACCTGTCTTGGTGGCCTGCACCGATGGTGTCGGCACCAA
>JAUHYS010000083.1 GCA_030426445.1 bacterium | reverse complement strand
TCATTCAACCAGAGGGTTCTCTCCATTGTGAAAACGGTAAAATGAAAGTAGGCAAGTATACCATTAAAGATACCCACTCCTATGGAGTTTTAAATTTAAGAGATATTATTAAATACAGCAGTAATATTTGTAGTTATAAATTGGCTCAAAAAGTCGGTAAGGAAAAATTTATACAAAGTTTGCGAGACCTAGGCTTTGGTAAAAAAACGGGAATTCAACTTCCTGGAGAAATTCCTGGTCTTTTGGAAAATGCGAAAGATATGAAGCCCATTCGCTTGGGGAATATTGGGTTTGGTCAAGGGGTGACTGCCACTCCACTTCAGCTTGTCTTGGCCTATGGTGCGATTGCAAATGGGGGCGACTTGATGAAGCCTTTTTTGGTCAAGGAGATATTAGATAGTCAAGGCAATAGTCTTGAGAGGTTTGCTCCAGAAAAGATATCTAAAGTATTTACCAAAGAGGTCACCCAGACAACTACTGAGTTTTTAAAATCCGTCGTGGAAAAGGGAGGCACGGGTACACGAGCGGCATTGGAGGGTTTTGGTGTTGCCGGGAAAACCGGGACCGCCCAAAAGACATTAGAAGGTCGCAAGGGTTATGCCAAAAACAAATATGTGGCTTCCTTTATTGGTTTTGCGCCGACGCATCGACCTGAATTGGTGGTCTTGGTTTCGATTGATGAGCCCAAGGGAGCTTATTATGGCGGGGTGGTCAGTGCCCCGGTTTTCAAAAATATTATGGGAAAGAGTTTAGCCTATTTGAAAATCAGTCCTGAAAAACAAGAGGATCAAAAGGCTTTGGCATCCAAATCAAAGCACTTAGACTCGAAGTTAAAGTCAAATACTTCGGCTCAAAAGGGTCAATCTCAAGTTGCTTCAATTTTAAAAAAAGAAAGATCTAAAAAGGTTGCTAAAAAAGCTGTCACTGATCTTCCTAAAAGAGTTGGGGAAGAGTCGGGTAAAAATAATTCATCACATAGGGTTCCTGTCTTAACGGGACTTTCCGTTAGAGAAGTCCTTAAAAAAGCTCAACAAAGCCGCTTTGAAGTCAAGATTTTAGGGAGTGGTATTTGTCATCAGCAGAAACCTGCGGCAGGAGACCTGATTAAAAAAGATCTTGGTGAGAATCCCATTATTGTTGAATGTCACCCGCCGATTTAATATCCATAATTGACATTATAACGTTATAGCGTTATTTATAAAGAGTGACTACTCAAAGCAAAAGAGTGACTGTTTATTTTGATTCTAACATTTATCGCGCTTTAAAGTTAAAGGCGCTAGAAATGGGTGAGTCTGTTTCTACTGTTGTGAATCAAGCTGTACAAAATACTCTTTCCGAAGATGCAGAGGACTTGCTTGCTTTTGAAGAAAGAGCTCATGAAAAAGACCTTGATTACGAAAAAGTTATTAAAGATATGAAGAAAAATGGTCTCTTATAAAATTAAGATTAAAAATTCGGCCGTACGTGAGCTCAAAAAACTTTCTCAAAAAGACCGCAAAAGAATTATAAAAAAAATAAATAGTTTAGTTAAAAGCCCTAGACCCGCGGGATGTGAAAAATTATCAGGAGATGAGAAATATCGCATTCGCCAAGGAAATGACCGTATTTTATATAAAATTGAAGACGCTATCCTCTTAATTTTTATAGTTAAAATAGGACATCGCAGAGAGGTTTATCGATCATGACAGGATCTCTAAAAACATATGACCAGGGTATCACACTTCACCAATTGATGAAGTCTTTATCAGTTGAAAAGAGCTTCCATTTAAACGAAGAACATGCGGATCTTTTAATTAGCAAAATTGTTTTTAACTCCAAACAAGTCAAAAGAGGAGATCTCTTTGTTGCCATTAGTGGAACAAAGCTCGATGGTCATCGTTTTATTTTAGATGCTGTCAACCAAGGCGCTGTGGCTTGCGTCATTGAAAAAGAAATACAAACACTACCTCCTATTCCTACTTTATTAGTTAAAAATTCTCGTTTGGCTTTGAGTCAGCTTGCAAATTTTTATTATGACCAAGCTTCCAAAAAATTAAAAGTCATTGCTGTGACTGGGACGAACGGAAAAACCACCCTGACTTGTTTGCTTCAAGAAATTTTAAATGCGGCTAAAGTTTCTTGCGGGCGCATTGGGACGATTGGTTATCAATATGGAGATCAATGGATTGAGGCGCTTCACACCACTCCAGAATCTACCGAGATTCATAAAATGCTTGCTGAAATGTACAAACATCAAATGCGTGCTGTTGCTATGGAGGTGAGTTCCCATGCGATTGACTTGCATCGTGTGGCGGATATTCAATTTGATTTGGCCATCTTTACTAATTTAACGCCCGAGCATTTAGACTATCATAAAAATATGGACAGCTATTTTTCTGCTAAGAAGAAACTTTTCATTGATTTATTGCCCCGCGGGAAAGGTTTAAAAAAGGCCATTATTAATGCAGATGATCCCTATGGTCTCAAGCTCGTTGAAAGTTTAGCAAATAAAGGCATCGCTTATTGGACTTATTCTACTCAAGCGCAAAGTAAGTGGGATGTTTTTGTCACAGATTGGACTTCAAGTTTAGAAGGCATTCAAGCTAATGTGAGGACACCGCAGGGAGAAATTAAGATTTCTTCTCCTCTCATTGGAGCCTTTAATCTTTCAAATATTTTAGCAGCGATGACAGCAGCGCTTGCTTTAGAAATTCCTTTAAGGGAAATTCAGCAAGCCCTAAAAATTTGTCACGAAATTCCAGGAAGGTTACAAAAGATTCGTCATACGCAGGGGGTGCATGTTTATGTGGACTATGCCCATACTCCGGATGCCTTAAAAAATGTTTTGTTAACCTTGCGAAAACTTAATCCTAAAAAGTTGATCACCGTCTTTGGTTGCGGTGGCGATCGAGATCCGCTTAAGCGACCGATTATGGGCTGCGAGGTGGCTAAGTATTCGGACGCAGCGATTGTAACCAGTGATAACCCTCGTACAGAGGACCCTGCCAAAATCATCCAAGAGATTTTACCCGGCATTCAAGAAGGTGGGCTGGAATTACGAAAAAATGTTTGGATTGAACCCGACCGCCGGCAGGCTATTTTTAAGGCCTTACAGCGAGCTAAGAGCGGAGACTTAGTTTTAATCGCTGGAAAAGGGCACGAAGACTACCAGATTTTGGGAAAAGAAAAAATACACTTTGATGACAGAGAAGTGGTGAGAGAGTTTTTTAAGACTTAGGTTAAACTTTTAGATTTTTTATGAAAAAGAATATAGTTACTTATATTGACATACTCCCATATCATATAATATGGTTTACCATATGAAAACAACACTCGAAATTTCTACACCCCTTTTTAGAAAAATAAAAAAAATGGCTGAAAAGCAAGGTGTGACTTTTCGGTCTATTACCGAACTAGCATTACAAAAGTTTTTAGAAAGCCAAAAAAAAACAAATAAAAAATTTAAGCTAAAGCAATATACTTTTAAAGGTAAAGGGCTGGTTGAAGGTTTACAAGAAGGCGATTGGATCAGTATTCGAAATAAGGTTTACGAAGGCAGAGGCGGATGATTGCTGTTGATACTAATATTTTAGTTTATGCCCACCGTGAAGATTCTAATTTTTTTAAGTTGGCTAATGATAGACTGGTGAACTTAGCCGAAAGTGGCCAGGCTTGGGCCATCCCTTGGCCTTGTTTGCATGAGTTTTTATCGATTGTGACTCACCCAAAAATTTATCGCCCTCCAACTCCACTAAAAACTGCGATGGCACAAATTCAAGCTTGGCTGGATTGCCCAACACTTCACTTATTAAGTGAAGAACCAGGCTATTGGGATGTATTAGCAAGCTTGATAAAGCAAGCTAAGATACAAGGAGCAGTTATTCATGACGCTAGGATTGCAGCACTTTGTAAGCAGCATCAAGTCAAAGCCTTGTGGACTGCAGACCGTGATTTTAGTCGTTTTTCTAGATTAAAAGTTGAAAATCCATTGCGGTAAAAGATAGAGCGAGTGATATGATTAAAGAAAGCCTTCATTGGGCTCAAATAAGTTGCCATGCGCGAGTGCAGGCTACGGAGGATTCTTTCTTAAAAAAAGAATTTTGTGGAGTGAGCACTGATACGCGGCAATTAAAAGCGGGAGAGCTTTTTTTCTGTCTGCGAGCGCAACGCGATGGACATATATATCTTGAGGAAGCCATCCAAAAAGGCGCTGCGGCCATTATTGTCGACGAAGCATTTATTCAAGCAGCTAAACAAAAAAACAGTACAAAAAAAATCCCAACGCCACTCATTATAGTGAAAGATACCTTAAAGGCATTGTGAGATTTAGCCCATGCTTGGCGGCTTAAGTTTAAAATTCCTCTTTTAGCGATTACCGGAAGCAATGGCAAGACTACGACAAAAGAACTCATCAAAGCGTTATTAGCTCCGCACTTTAATCTCTTAGTCACTGCGGGAAATCTCAATAATTTAATTGGAGTCCCTAAAACGCTTTTTCAACTGAATGAAAGTCATCAAATTGCCATCATCGAAATGGGTATGAATCACCTAGGAGAAATTGCGCGTTTGACAGAAATTGCTAAGCCCAATTTAGCTTTGATAACTAATGTGGCAAAGGCTCATCTCGAAAATTTTTCTGGCATCCAAGAGATCGCACAAGCCAAGGGAGAGCTCTTTGCGGGGCTTTCTGCAGAAGCGATTGCCTTTGTTAATTTGCAAGATGTCTGGGTTTCTCAAATACCTACAGCTGCTAAACAAGTCGGTTTTGGAACTGAAAAATCGGACTTTTGGGTGGAGAATTTTAAGTCCCAAGACCCCAATTTTTTGTCATTGCGCGCGCATGTTAAAGAAAAATCGATGGATTTAAAAGTGCGACTCTTAGGGCAGCATAACGCTTATAATGTTTTGGCAGCTTTGGTGCTTGCAGATCATTTTGGTGTTAGTTTAGAAAATATTAAAACGAGTTTAGAAAATTTTGTATCTATTGCGGGCCGCATGCAAAGAATTGATTTAAGTCAGGGGAGGCATCTAATTAATGATTGTTATAATGCGAACCCGGCTTCTATGGCGGCTGCTTTAAAAACTCTTGCGGATTTAAAATCCGATCAAAAGGCTCTCGCTATTTTAGGAGATATGCGGGAGGTAGGGGAGTCTTCTCAAAACGAGCATTATCGCATCGGAGAATTGCTCGGCCAATTGAACATTGAAGCCATGCTCGCTGTAGGTGAATACTCACAGTCACTTTTGGCAGGAGCGCAAGCGGCTTCTAATTTTCATGTTCAAGATAATTTATACGCTTGTCAAAATAATGCAGAAGCTAAGACTATTTTAGGAAATAAAAAAGACGGATTTAAAGGGCTTAAGCTTCAAGATTTTTCTTGGATTTTAATCAAAGGTTCTCGAGCAAATCATTTAGAAGAAATAGTCCAGTTTGTTTTGAGTTTTTAACTTCCTAGTTTGGCGCTTGCTAAGCGGTTTAAACTGACTCCGGCTTCGGCTGCTTGGATAGCGAGCTGTCGATGTAACTCTGGAGGGATTCTGACTAAGAATTTTCCGCTGTAGTTTTTTGTTGCTATGGGTTGGGGAATATCTTCTTTAGATTTTTTTAAGTCTGCAACAACCTCTGCGACGAGTTTGCGAATACCCTTAAGGGCTTTCTCGGGTTGTGGAGCTAGCCAAGTGAGAGAGGGAAATTCAGCACATAAGCCAACATACTCTTGGTCTTCTTCGGACCAGGTAATCCGATAGCTGTAGTGATCATTTTTCATTTGTGATCTCCAGTTTTTCAATGGCTTTTAAAATTTGTTTCACCTGATAAAACTTTGCAAAACCTTCTTTTTAAGCTCTCCCCAGGTGGCTTTAAAAGTTTTTTTGCTAGATTGCCACTTGGCGTCTTCTGCTGCCTTCCATCCTTTAAAGTCAGTGAAAGGTTTGGTTATTTCGGGCAAATATGTTTTAAGATTATGATAAGCGAAGACCGGAGGAGTATTATTCCAGCCTGATTCTAAAATTTGCAAGCCGGCCCTTCCGACTCCTTTGAGCGCATAGGAGCTAGTCACCAGATGATCTTCTAGTTTTCGGCCGATTGATTTTTTGACCTGTATTGTTTCGGCTTCTTGGTAAGCGTTTTTAATTTGTTCCCAACGGGAATTTTTTTGAATCGAATGTGTCATGCTGATAGGAATAAGCAATAAGAAAGCCAAGTTTTGAAAATAAATTAGGGTGGCTAATTATCTAAAAATACAGGGAGTTTTTTATGTCAGCCTAATTTTTTTAAATTCGTTTTCACTAAATATTTTACAGAAGTTTGATTTTCGAACTCTTATCGACCAGAAATTGTCCTTATTGCTTATCACTTTTAAAATTTCGATTGATTCATGAGTGAATTTTAGGTCATGGTTGGGGACCATGTTTTACTACCTCTATCTACAGAATAAAAATGAGGCGCTGTTTAATATTTTTCAGTACCTCACCTTTAGAAGTTTTGCCGCCGTGGTGACGGCGTTTTTTTTATACATTGCATTGGGCAAGCCTTTTATTCGTTATTTGCAAGGACGAGCGATTGGTCAATTTATTCGAGATGAGGGCCCTCAAAGTCATTCTAAGAAGCATGGGACTCCGACCATGGGGGGCTTACTCATTATTTTCTGTGTGCTGATTTCTGTTTTATTTTGGGGAAATTTGACTAATTCGTATCTATGGTTGGTGGTTTTTGTGTTTTTTGCTTATGGAGCGATCGGTTTTTACGATGATTTTAAAAAGCAGATCAAAAAAGAAAATCTGGGTTTACAAGCACGGGTTAAGTTTCCTTTGCAGGTTTTAGTCAGTGTAGTTGCGGGCTTTGTATTGATCAAATATCTCAATTTTAATACCGAGCTGATTTTTCCTTTCTTTAAGAAATTTACTCCGGACTTAGGTTGGTTTTATTTAGTTGTTATTTTCTTTGTGGTAGTGGGGGCGTCCAACGCAGTTAACTTAACGGACGGTCTCGATGGCTTGGTGGCTGTACCCAATATCATGGCTTTTTCTACCTATGGGGTTTTGGCTTATGTCGTGGGACATAAGGTGATTGCCAATTATTTAGATATTGCCTTTGTTTTAGGAACAGGAGAATTGCTTATTTTTTGCGCTGCCATCGTGGGTGCGATTATTGGCTTTCTTTGGTTTAACTCTTACCCGGCGGAAATCTTCATGGGGGATACGGGTTCACTCAGCCTGGGAGCGGCCCTGGGCATGGTGGCCATTTTAGCAAAGTCGGAGCTGCTATTGATTTTGATCGGCGGTATTTTTGTATTAGAAACTCTGTCCGTTATTACGCAGGTGATTTCCTTTAAGTTGACGGGCAAGCGCATCTTTCGCATGGCACCTTTGCATCATCACTTTGAGCTCAAAGGCTGGGCCGAGCCTAAAGTCATTGTGCGCTTTTGGATTATCAGTTTTATGCTGTGTATGTTGTCACTAGCGACTTTAAAGATAAGATAGTTTTTAAATAAGAGTTAAAATAGCCAGACTTTAAAGCGATTTGTGATTGAACTTGAAAAGAAATATTCATTCGATTAAGCTTAAAACTGTGGAAAAACAAAGTTTCAAATGAGATAAGCAAATTTATAAAAAAGCTCGAAATTTGAATAACCAAGAAGAAAAGGCCTATTGGTCCAAAAAAAATCCACAGGAATGTCTTGAAGCCTTAGAGTTTTTAAGGCAAATTTTTTATGACTACAATCCAATTACCGACCGAGTTCAAAGAGTTTTTTCAATTACTCGACAGCCATGGAGTTGAATATTTACTCATCTAAGAATTGAAATCTTAAGTGAAATATCAGGAGTTGATTTTGAGACTTGCTATCAAAGAAAGGTTTCATCAGATCTTGGTGGGTGCAGAGTCAACCTTATTTCAAAAGCAGACCTTAAGATTAATAAAAAAGCTGCTGGCCGGCATAAAGATCTCAATGATATAGAAAATTTAGATTAATTTTCTTAAATTGATAACTCTTTAATCAAGTTTTCTCCCTATACCTACACTTTTAGAAACTTCATCTTCTCTCTATAATCGATATCGGAGATAATGAAAAATAGTTATGAAAAATAGTTGCTGTATTTTTTGTAAACAATTTTAAAAATTGTTTAAAGTGTAAGAAATTAGGGAGTTTTTTGAATATTTGAATAGTTGTTAAAAAGCTTCTTCTTAAAAATAGTTGGCTATATTGGAGTATGGTTTCAAAACTTCCAATGTTAAAAACTCTATTGCTAAGGTGTTAAAGTAGAGGAAAAATCAAAGCTTTTAAAAAGTGTCGAATTAACTCGACACTTTTTGTAAAATCTAATAAGCTCTTAAAAATGTTAGATAATTCTTCTTTAGAGCTC
>JAUHYS010000082.1 GCA_030426445.1 bacterium | reverse complement strand
TAGTCGCACTTGAGCGGTTCGTTTGCTTTTATCTAAAAAGGAGACCGAACTAATATGAACGGTTCTTCGAGTATTCGTTTTGTAGCGCTGGACAGGGCTTTCGGGGTTTAGGTCACTGACGTATTCATCAAAGCGGCCCGCTTCTTCCGTAGAAGACATCAAACGAACTAAGTCGTAGTTTCTATTTAAATCTTGAGGGTCATAGGTTTCGCGAGCCAAGATGTATTTAACGATAAAGCTCTTGGTAATCGCTTCGTCTTGAGTGAGATTGGCGGCATTTTCATCCTTGAGAGGCTTTAACACATTTGTGATGCCACTCTTGTTATCTACTTGAATAAAATAAGGCTCCACGCTTTTTAAAGGCGTTAAAAAGAAGATGGCCAAAGCTTGAATCAAGGCCAAGGCTATGGATACCAGTCCTAAAACAAAGTAGCGATTTCGACTAATGACTAAACTTGCGTAGCGGTCTTCGTGCCACTGAGAGAATTCTGTACTTGATTGATAAGTATTTTATTTAGCTTTCATCTTTTTTGTCTCCTGGAGATTTTTGAGTGGTGAATACCGGGCCTTGATTAGGTTTTCTTTTAAAACGAGTTCTTAAATTTTGTTTTTCTGAAAAACGAAGCTGATGTTTATGACTGGAAACAGAACTTTTACTTGATTCTGAGTTACTAGAATGATGCTGTGTGGAATTATTTTTAGAAGTATTAATAAAACTTTCTAAGTGAGATGAACTTGAATTTTTTCTCTCAACTGGCTGCGTGAAACGAGTTCTAGGGTTTTGTTGATAAGAGTTTCCCTGCTTTTGTAAGCTAGCACTTTGTTTAGAATAAGCTAACTTTGATCTAGCTTTAGATAGCTTTGCGCCCGTTTTAGCAGCAATCTGTTTTGTTGGAGAAGAAATATAACGATTAATCGCCCCCATGGTGGAGAGCGCCATGCCGCTTCCCAAAGAAGAAGCAATTCCACTCACTTGAGCAAAAAGTAGTCCTGTAATGCCTCCGACTAAAAGAAATGGCATGACATCATTTAACGTAACGGCTTCTCCTGCCACTTCGATCTTTTTAGCAGCCTCTTCCATGATCACTAAAATAAGCGACAAAAGTGCATAGGTAATCACAGGAATGAGAGCAAAATTAATGAGATAGTTGACCCAACTTTGAAAAATACCTTGAGTTCCCCTCCAAAGAGCCAGAGCAATAAATAAGGGAGCTAATGAAAGCAAAATAGCGATTCCTAATTTTGCTAAAATAATTAAGAAAAGAGCAAATCCAGTCATGCACATCGTTGCAATTGCCACTAAGAAAGCCATCAGCATGATTCCAAAATCAAGGGTGCCAGCTTTAATGAAAATTCTGGCTGCTGAAAGGATGCCCGAATCATAAATGCTCGATAATTGTTCACTGGGTTTTGCTTCACCTGTAAGAGCAGCGATTATTTTATCAGGACCGGAGCTAAAGACATCGTAGAAAAAGGTCGTAAACATACCCCAATTGGTAGCGAGAGCAAATACAATGAAGGCCTTTAAAATATGTTTGGCCATTTCTCGTGTGGTACCTGGAATAATTCCCTGCAAGACAGCCAGTCCGTAGAAAGCAATATAAAGGACTAACATCAAACGTAGCTCTGTGGAATGCTGGCTGACGATAGCTTGATAAGCCTGAGCCGTATAACTCAAGGTCACAGAGTCGACTTTTTGCAGTATTTCTGAAACTAAACCCATTAAAACTCACTTAGAGATAAAGTTTATTTTGTCTTGATTTGAGACTTGGATTTTTTCTTATCTTGCGGATGAGAAAAAAACTCAGCATGGGTCGCTGCAGCTTGATTTTGCATATTTTGCAGAGAGGCTTGCAGGGCCACTTGAATGGAACTGAGTCGCATCATTTGAGTATTGATAAAATTCGTCTCAGCTACAATCCGGCTATTTAAATCAATGGCTTGTTTAGTATTTGCGGCCTTTTCAATTTCGGAGGTCAGGTTTTCAATCGTTTTAATGCGGCCCTCAATATTGTTATAAATGGCTTCAACAGAAGCAAAGGCGGCTTGGGTATTGTCACTGGAAAGCTTATAAGCAATGGAGTTTCTATTTTTGGGATCCTGTGAAATCAGTTTGCTATCAATGGAGGGTAAAAGATCTTTGTAAAAATCTTTCTTTCCTGAAAATACTCCCGGAAGTTTTCCTGATTGCTGCATATTAACCACTTCTTGCCAGGTCTTGGGCAGGGGTCTTCTTTCTTTGGCAGCCTCTAAACCATTTTCTAAAAGCCCCATGCCGTAGTTACCTTGAAGGTTGTTTTTGATTTGAACAGCCTGATCATACTGTTTTTTAAGCATGTCATATTGCTTTTTCATCTCTTCGATTTGCTGCACCAAGCGAGCAATGGAAGAAGTGTCAATGACCGGCAGGGCTGAATAGGCCCAAGAAGTATTTAAAACTAAGGTTAAAGTAAGCATCAGTTTCCCCATGGTTTTTTTCATGATTATTTCCTTTCTTTAAGAAGCCTTTTCTAAAAACTCTTCCATCCAAGCTTCGGGAGCGTCTCCCTTTCGTTCGCGAATTTCATCAAGTGCGCCTAAGTTTTGAGCCGTAGCGGAGAGAATTCGAACAAAGTCTTCCAAACCCCGAAAATCGAGTCTGGCAATAATAGAGTCCTGACCGTGCTTGATGAGAAAACAACGGTCAGCGGGATTGAGGCTTTTGACAATTTCGTATTCTTGCTCAGAGAGTTTAAAGGCCCCACAGTAGCCTTCAAAAGTGGCTTTATGATTAGGTAGAAAAATTGACGTGGCTGATTGCTGAACTAAGGTGTCTCCAATAGAAGAATGCACCGCACTCTCAATATTAGGAGTTAAAAAGATGACCATGGCATTGCGTTTACGCAGGGTCTGAAGCCAATCTTTGATCTTGGGTGCAAAGTATGGATTATCTAAAAGCTTCCAGCCTTCTTCTAAAACAATGATGGTGGGCTGCCCGCTCAGTTCTAAATTAATGCGGTGAAATAAATAAGCCAGCACAGCAGGAAGGCTGATTTTGTCTTCTAGAATTTCTCCCATTTCAAAACCAAAAAGGTTTTGATCAAACTTTAAGACATCTTCCTGATTACCAAATAGATTAGCGCGAATACCTTTACCGTACCACATGGATAAACGGCTCGCTAAAGAGCCAGAATCCGAACGGCCTAAAAAGGGTGCGATGTTTTCTAATGTACGGTCTTTAAAATCTAAGCGGTAATTGCCTTCAATGGCATCGTTAATGGTATCCAGGTCTTCTGAGCTAAACTCTTCCCCAAAGGCTGTTAAAAGAAGCTGAAGCCATTCGCTTAAAAAAGCTCGGTTCTCGGTTGTATCGGGTAGTTTTAAAGGATTAAAACCACTCACTTGAGAAAGGCCTAAAGTCGAGTGAACTCCGCGCATCGCGCGAATAAAGATCTCTCCACCTCGATCTTTATCAAAGAAAAACACCTTGGGTTTAAATTTAAAACATTGCGTCAGTAAAAAATTGAGCAAAACACTTTTACCGGTTCCCGTGGGTCCAATGATGGTCGTGTGTCCCACATCTCTTAGATGAAAATTAAAAAAGTAAGGTGTGCTCGAAGTGGTTTCTAAAACACTCACCGCAGGGCCCCAGTGGTTGTCCTTAAACTTTCCTAAAGGGTAATTATGCAAAGAAGCAAAGCCAGCAAAGTTTGCCGTGCTAATTAGAGACTTTCGAGCAATGTAGGAAAAGTTTCCCGGTAATTGAGCCCAAAAGCAGGGTTCTAAATTGAGGTCTTCCCGAACAGAAACAATCCCTAAATTTAAAAAAGCCGCCTCCACTTGAGCCAAGCCTTGATCCAGCTCTTTTTGATCCTCTCCAGAAACTAAAACCGTCAAGTGATGATAACCAAAGCCAATCCTCCCTGCAGTGGTGTCATCCAAGGCTTCATCGATTTGCTCTATTTGCGAGACAGCCAAATCTTCGGTTTGAAGCATCTTGCGTTGCTGAGTTTGAATCTTAGATAAGGCCACTTGACGGTCGGTAAAAACAAAAGATTGCGTGGCGATGAATTCCGCAGGAATCTTTAAAAAATGATCTAAGATACCGGCATAGCTTGAATCACAGTATTCCTTTACGGAAATCATCGCAGCAATCTTACTCTTTCTCATCCCACGGATTTCTAAGGCCTCCTTTCCAAAGAATAAGCGTTTATTAGCCAGGTACTGATCAAGTCCCATGTCAGGAAATAGAACAGGTCGACTCTCCAGGTTAATCAGATGAGAAAAAAATTGTGCGGGCTCAGAATAGGATGCGTTATTTTTTTTAACAGTAGCTAAGAGCTTGGCACCATAGGGCTTGAGATTAGTTAAAAAGAGGGAGCTCACCGCAGTGAGCTCCTTGTGGGCGAGTTTCAGGGCGAGATGAGTTTCGTCGGGTTTGGATTTATGGATTAGTGATAGGATCTTGCCTTTTAGCCCAGCAAAGCCTGAAGCTTGGGGTTTTTGCACAATGGTCAAATAGAAGTCATTGACGTAGAGTTCTAAATCAGAATGCTTTTCTTTCCAGGTCTCATTTAAAGACCTCGCAAAGTTTTCGGAAAATTCCCCTTCAGGATAAATATTTGATCCTTCCTGCAGACAGCATTGCTTCTGTAATAGAAGTAAAATCGACTCTTTCTAAAAAAGAGTTAAAAGATGCAGTTACCAAAGTTGCCAGTGTAAAAAAACTAAAAAGGAGCTCCATTACCAATATTGACCAACCTGTTACTTTTTCTGAGTTAATCGTCAATTCTACTTTCGGAGTAGTTTTTGCCTACGACTCAAAAACAAGTTTAAATACATTAGCGAGTAATCTTCGAGAATTGAATGCAGAACTACCAAGCTCTCAATGGACAGACCTAGTAGTTGTATTGGGAAAAGGGGTGTTGGGATATTACATTCAATATCCAGGGGAGGAAAGTTTGCTTGGACAGCTAATGCCACCAGCTAGTGAAAAATTTGTTAAATTTCCTTATTATGTTCTTTTATCTATTTCTGAAGATCCACAATATGCAGTTAATAGATTCTTTGCTACTCTAATGGCCCAACTCACCTTTTTCAGAAAAAGAAGCTTTGTTCCCTTAGATCCAATGCTTCAAGGTGCAACTAACAATGTAAAGAGAGTTCAAGAATATTGGCTTAATTCCAAAGGTAAATTAAAAGAAGTTCCCAATTCACATTGTGGTGAGGGACCAGAACCTAATTGGAGTTTTAACGTTTTCGTAGCAAACACTCAGCATATACTTGGGAGAATTAGCCAGCATACTTGGGCAGATGGATATATTTATCAAGTCACTCCTACTTCCTATGAAGCAAATCGATTATTAGGTTATATTGCTGAGTTGAATCAAAAAGACCCAGTTCATATCTTTCCTAGTAAGGACAAATTAAAAGGTCTGACTAGTATATTAAGCGGTATACCACCAACTAGTGAGGAAATAAAAAAACACATTATTAATTTTAGTAATGGAAATATCGAAGCTAGATAATTATTTACAATCCGTTTAACCTGTTTTCCTTTTAAAAGCTTACTCTCAGATTAAGTCAAAACTATTTCAAGTAAAAGCACACTTTAATTTTTCTGTATTTAGCTAAAAAATCAATAAAGTTCTGGTAACTTTCTCGCCAAGAAATGAAAACAGGCTACCCTCCTTACTAAAATCGATATCACTACTGTATTCTAGCTTGGCTATAGCTTGGCCTACAATAACTTCCCACGGCTTATTAGTTCCTATTATACCCACAATATCATTACGGGCATTTTTTATATCTCCATCTTTTCTTAACCATCCATCATTTTTAAATTTTTCCAGAATTTTATAATGATTATGATCTGTATTTTTATCCAACCAATCCTTAATTTTTTGCTTTAATTTATCCCAATTAACACCTTGGCTTTCTAAAACTTCATTAGTTAAAATAAGATTTTCCGCGCATCGGCAAGATAGTTTCATGCGAATAACGTGGCCTTGGTCTTTAATTTCTTCGTCGCCCTCATCACGATCTCTTAAAGAAAAAGCTTTTGCATTTTCATAGACAGCGTTGATGATTTCCTCTGTATGAGTTTCATAATTATTCATTTGAGTCTTTGACCCTGCAAAACAAGGAAATAATCTAATGCGTCCTACTGAAGATCGTACGACTTGTTGCCATATTCTTTCGTCATCTTCTCCTTCAAGCAAAAGAATAGGAGCTTCGTTAAAAATATTAGAGAGGGGATGGGCGCCGAACATAGGAAGGATTTTTCTATACTCCTCAGAAATTGGATTAAATTTTAGATTTTCTTGGCCGGATTTCATGAAGCAGAGGGAGGTGTCTGCGAAAGATTCGAGAGCACCTAGAAGAGCAGTGCTATGTGTTGCAATGAATATTCTGAAGTGACTTTCGTTGACGAGTCCAATAAGGAAATGCATCAGCCTAACTTGTAGATCGGGGTGCAAGTGCACATCAGGTTCATCTAAAAATAAAAAATTTTCTTTTTCTGAAGTGCATTCTTTAGAAAAGACTAAGCATTCAATGCCTAATGCGATTAGTTCGCTTTCACCACTACTTATTTCACTAGCATTTATTTTAGCTTCTGTGTTTTTTTGAAGATATCAAAAATTACTCCCTCATTTTGTCTAATTTCAATATGGTCTAATAAAGAGTTTATTTTCTCAATATAGTCATGAAATTTAATATCACTTAGGCCATCTTGTAATTGTCTCAGGGTGGTGATTTCTAGTCTTCGATATTGTGACATTACTTGTTGACGAAATCGGTCTGATTGATTTTTTCTTCTTTCAGTTGATAGCCAATTGGAATTTCTATTGATAGAATCTTCAATACCTGACTGTTGTACGAGTACACCTCCTCTTTCAGGGGTAATATATTTGCTTTTGCCATACTCGTTTGTTTTTCTGTGAATTTCCTCATCCAGTTTTCTTAACAATGTACTTTTACCACAACCATTCTTACCTAAGATAATGTTGATTTTTCCCAAGTTACTTAATTCATATTTATCAAATTTTAATATTTTATTATCATCCATTTTTAGAATCTTTATCTATAATAAATAGAAATATCTTCTTTTAACTCGAGTTTTTTTTCTTTAAGCAAGACTTCATAGACCTCATAAGAATACCAAGCAGCTGTCCCTCCATAACAATCTCTTCCCGCACTCGTTATTCTTAATAAAATTTTTGATTTCTCTTTAGCTAAAGATAAACTCCCCTTACCAATGTTACAGCAATTACTTTCATCGAGAATTTCAGCTTGAGTAGTCCTAAGCTTATTTAGTTTAGCGATTATCTTCAGTTCATTTTTTTGATTTCCCTTTTGCCAATAAATTTTTGGACACATATGTTCGTCTCCATCTTTTGAAAAAGGCTTGAGTACCAGGCACCCTTTTTGTCCAACTGTTTTCAAACTGATGGCCTCTTCAAATTCAGAACTTTTACAATTGTCGCGTTTAAAAGCTTTTTTGGACTCTAGTTTTTCTATCCACTCATCTTTAAAAGAGCGACAAAAATCATTTCCATAAGTGTCACAATCGTATTTAAGTGCTGTTTTCAATCCATCTTTTAAGCCAAGGCACATCTTATAATTATGCAAAATCGCGCTTTTTGCCTTTTCTTCCCCCTCTATGCCATAACTCTGCAACTGGTTAATCTTAGGAAATTGTTGAAAACACTTTTCTGGGTCTTTAAGTTTATATGCCGTCAAAGCTAAGTCAGAATAAGCCCATAGTTGCTGATCTAAATTTTGATTTTTACAAGATTCATTTTTTGAATAGGTTTGCAGAAACTTATCGAGTCGTTGATATGCTTCTAAATATCGTGCTTTAGAATAACTTTTTTTAAAAACTTCTCTTTCCTTAACAAGACCCTTACAATTGGCTTTTTCAGCCATAACTTGATTACAAAGAAATATACTTCCAAAACTTACCATAAAGGTTATTATAATAATGTTTAGTTTCTTTTCTTCATAAAACATTTATCACTCCTTCAATTCCACTAACATATTACAAAACAAAGCGCCCTGCTCGATTGCATCATCTAAAGCTCGGTGCGTGTGAGGTAATTTATCAAACCAACGTTTCGGCATATATCTCTTGGTTGACTTTCGATAATCACTCCTCATGAGTGCCATCGCAAAAGTTTTAATATCCAATGCCGAATGTGAAAACGGACTCTCCCCCGTAAAACGAATCAAATACCAGTACACAAACATAAAATCATAAGCCACAGGATAACCCACAAAAACCGGAAGACCTGGTAAATCTTTGAGCCAAGCCAGATAATCTTTTATGGCTTTTTCGGGAGCTTGTAAATTTTCGCGGCACGCTG
>JAUHYS010000338.1 GCA_030426445.1 bacterium | reverse complement strand
ATCGGACTGAGACCGTGCAATAAAACATTGAGTGCTACTGGTATCGCTTTGGTCGCGACTTGATAAATGTAAGGGTTAAAATGACCGACCACTTCTTGACCAAAATGCTCTACTAAGTTGAGCAACACTTCATGGTGGGATTTGCTTTTGCCTTTTAAAAATTTTTGTTTGCACTTTTGATAATAGTTTATTTCTTCTTGATATGCGGCATTATTTTTGTATCGAGCAATTCTTTGATCTTCTTCATACAAGGCATCCATCACCAAATTGTCAACGCTTTGCAAGCGTCCAGCAACTTGTTGTGCGACCCTTTGCTTGAGTTCTTTCACAACGGTCTCAGATTTAATCCATTCCATGTTTCTTTTTCTACTTGGCTCCTAAAAGAGCTTGTTTGAATGCTTCACCAGGTCCAGGCTTTTGGCCAATCCAACAACGGTACAAGGCATCGGCAAATGCTTTTGACTCAATCACACCTTTTTTTTGTGATTTAAACCAAACTTCGGTTCCCGTTCCAGGAAGATAGCGAAAGATATATTCATCGCCATCTTTGGCATCCGCCATCCACTTACAAAGCGTATTAAACTTTGCTTTTAGATCTTCTGATGCATCGGGAGTATTCGCTGCTAAACCTTCTTTCCAGGCACCACAGATTTTTTCTCCTCCCACACTACGCACAAAGTGCATACTTAAACTACGAGCGGTATCTGCGTCGAGAATTGTGTCGGCCGAGCTTTGTTGACTGGGCAAGTAAAGACCCGCCACATAAACTTTGATAAAGGCTTTTTTACGCAAAGCCATGCCATTTAAGACTAAATTTTGACCGTTGACATCAATACTATCTGGCATAGAAACGCCATTAAGTTCTCCAGCTTGCAGAGGCAAACTGAATAAAATAAAGGCAAGAAAAGAAAGAAAGCTAGCTTTCATAAACACCTCCCTAAAAAAGGGTTCAAATAACTATACTCTATAATGATAAGTCTTTTTAGTGTTTAGAACCAGATGATTTTTTAATCGTAGTCCCCCCTCTTGAGACGAAGAGGGGGACAGGGGGCGTTTGAATTGTTTATAAGAACGTTACACTCCTTAATCTTAAGCTTAGGAACTAAATATCCAGATAGCGATGAGTCAGCTTTTTTAATAAGGGTGAGTTGGGCTCTTTAGGTTTTTTGCCTTCGGAAATATTGATTTTTCGAATGATATAAATCATACGATAAATGGCCGTGATGAAGGTCATGACAGCCATCAAAATTAAGGCAGCAATGGTTAAATATTCGACAGGCGGTTGAACTTCCGGGAAAAAGAAATGCCGAAAAGGCGGGCTAAAAATTGAGCCGACTCCCAAATATACGATACGTTCAGGGCGTTGCATGAATCCTACTTTACAATCTATACCGATGCTATCTCCCTTGGCTCGTGTATAGCTAACCATGGTTGAGCCCACCAAGGCTGCAATCACCACATATAGCACCCAAGAGGATTGATAAAAGTAGGCAAGCCCAAAAAAGATCACGGCCTCGGCAAAACGATCCATGACAGAATCGTAAAAAGCCCCTGATTTTGAAGTCCGACCGGTCCGACGTGCCACCCGACCATCAAACATGTCAAAAGTGCCCCCGATGATCAGCAACCAACCTGCCAGACCAAAGCGCCCTGACGCAAAGAAGAAGCCACTGCCTATACTGAGCAAAAAACCCAAAGTCGTTAATAGATTGGGGGTCAACTTTAAAAGAATAAAA
>JAUHYS010000081.1 GCA_030426445.1 bacterium | reverse complement strand
TTAGAGCCTTATCCGAGGCATTAATTTCAAAATTGGGTTGCTCTGCAGAAATTTTAAACTCTCGACGGTAACGCACTGGATTGACCTTAGATTCGCTGCCTTCTAATTTTTCTGGAACGCGAATCTCGGCAACATAATCCCCATAAGGCAAATAAATCGGTGTATTGTAAGCAATTTCCGCTAGTTTAATGGCCTTTGCCGGCCCTTCCTGACCTGCGTATTTACCCTCTAAATAGAGTTCTCCGGTACTTGGCAAAACTTTAAGGTTAAGTGATCCCAGCTGGGGTTTAAAAACCACTTTGACGGTTTCATCCTTTGCTTTGACCTGAAAAGTCTGTTTTTGACTGATTTTTTCGCTAATCCCCTCTAAGTAAATCTCAGCAGTGAGCTCTTGAGCTTGATCCAGAGGGACTTCTTCGGGAGCTTTAAAAGGAGTCACTCCCAGCTCTTTGCCTTTATAAAATACCTTTGCTGTAATAGGTTCGGACTCCACCTCAATAAAAACAGGAACATTAGTCGGTTTGGTATTTGTCGCACCCTTGTTAGGGTCCAGTGTCGTGACTTTTCCTGTCCCTTTTTTACCATTTTGTGCTGCTTTTGTTCCATTTTTGTTAGGAGTGGGCTTTTCCTCTTTAAAATAAGCAATTAGCCCATCAAAGGCTCCTAAAAAGTAGGCTGTTGTGCCTCCACCCAGGCCTAACAAAGCAAAAACAAGCAGCATAATCAACACGAGTTTGCCTTTGCCTTTTTTTGCAGGCATTTCGCCCGGCGTATCGGACTCGATCACCGCTTGACCGGTAGAGGCCTTGATTTCTTGTTCCAGCTTGCTGATTTTATTAGAGGGTTCTTCAGCAGGCGCTTCCTCTGCCGGCTTTTCAGGTTCTTTAGACTCTTCTTGAACCGCACTGGCTTCAGGGGTTTCTTTTTCCTCAACGACTTCTGGGCTTTCGGCCTCTGGAGCAGGGGGAGGCTCTTCTACGACTGCTTCCTCTTTTTTCTGAGCTTCCTGGGATTCTGGTGGGGAGGGGGCTTTACTGACTGGGGTATAGGGCTCTTCGGTCGCTTCCTCAAGAAATCTTAAGGTATAGATGCCCACTTTAATGATATCTTTATGTTGTAGCTCAAGCTCTTCGCGCAACTTTTGCCCGTTTAAAAAAGTCCCATTTCTGGAACCAATATCGCGAATAGAATAAACGCCCCCCCCTCTAAGCTGAAAAACACAGTGAGATCGCGAAACGCTATTATCATCTAATATAATGGTATTGGTGGGAGCTCGCCCTAAAGTAACCTCTTTTTGCTCAACTAGAGAAAACCATGCCCCCAATTTAGGCCCATGAACAACTTCTACCAGAGGAAAAGCCTCTGCATTTAAAATGGATGCCTTGGATTTTTCTAAATCATCGTAAGGTTTGATTAAGGTACGCTCATCCATGTTTGCATTTTGATTTTGTTTACCCGAATCTGCCACTCAATAACCTCATTATCATTTTTGTTTGCTAACTGGGGTCTTTATTTTAAGATAAGTCACCCTATCCCTCTAAAAAATTCTAAAGAGTATTTATTTATACATAATATATTGATATTGCAAATAAATAAACTGGATTCCTCATAGCTTTCATTCATAAATTTTTTCCATAAGATGCGCTTGACTCAACTTTATAAACTAATAATGACGATAAACAGAACGATAGAGTTTTATGGATTCTCTTTAGTAGAAAAGAAGAACTGTATTATGATAGATAAATATGCACGGGTTAAACGTAATAGTTAAGAGAGAAAACCGTCAATAGGAGACGCAACATGTTTAATAAATTAAAATATTTTACCCTTTTTAGTATTTTACTCCTCATCACAAGCACTGCGGATGCCAAATTTAAAGTTCGGCCCCAGGATCAAGCTGTCTTTCATAATAACCAGGGGGTAAAATACCTTAACGAAGGGGATGTCAAAAGAGCTTTATTTGAGTTTAAAACCGCTGTAGAAATCTCGGATGAATACCCAGAAGGCTGGAACAACCTTGGTTTAGCTTATTTATATCTCAATCAAAACGAAAAAGCTAAAGCAGCCTTTTTAAAGGCGATCAAGTACGATTCAAAATATGCGAGTGCTTATAATCATCTCGCAACCCTCTATTATAACCAAAAAAACTTTGAAGAGGCCCTTTCGTGGACTAAAAAAGCGATAAAAAAAGATAAAAAGTTTGCCGATGCCCATTACAATCAAGGGCTGATTTATCGAGAACTCTACGAAAAGACCCGTAATCAAAAATATGCTGAAGAAGGCGAAATGGCTTTCCGCTTTGCTACCGAAGCCAATTACAAACACTATCTGGCACATTACGAATTAGGAAAATTTTATCACTCTCAAGGTAAGTACGAACAAGCACTGATACGCTTTAAAACCGCCTTGGAGATTCAGCCTTCTGCTCATCAAGTTTGGCTAGCTTTGGGAAAACTATATGAAGCCAATGGTCAGTCCGGTAAAGCCCAAAACGCTTATAATAAAGCCATGGCAGCCAACCCAAAGGCCCCCCAAAACCATCTCAGTTTAGGCCTCAACTATATTAAAGAAAATAATTTTTTATTGGGTAATCAAGAGTTGCAAAAGGCCTATGCTCAAAACCCCAATGACGTTCAAGTGCTCTCCGGACTTGCCTACGCCAAACTCGCGGAAGCCGAATATGTCAGAAACCGCCAGGGTCAAGGAGCTGCTCAAAGCCTATATCAAAAAGCCATTCAACGCTACCAAGCTCTTTTACAACGCTTTCCGCAATCTGCTGAAGCAGCTCATGATTTGGGTTACACTTATTGGAGAATGGGAAATTTTGCTCAATCTGAACAGTGGTATCGCAAAGCTTTAAATATTAACCCTTCACAGGGTCAGGCTCTATATAGCTTAGGCTTGCTTAAACTCCATCTTAATCAAAGAAAGGAAGGCCACCGTTATTTGTGCCAGTTCTTAAAAAACTCATCTTCTGCTAACCCAACGCAAAAACAAGCCGCTGAAAATTTGATTGCTCAAATAGGGAAATGTAAGTAGTTTAACATTTAACATGCCTAAGTTTATTGTAAAACATCTTAAAACGGGTGATGAGCAAGACTACGACCTAAGTAACGAAAGCATCCTCATTGGCCGAACCATCAATTGTGAAATCGAACTCCCCCAACGTTCTGTTTCAAGGCGTCATTGCGAAATTTCACGCAATGAACAAAACTATTTTGTCAAGGACCTCAAAAGCGGAAACGGCACTTTTCTCAACAATAAAAGAATTAAAGCAGAAGAAAAACATCTCCTGCGTTCGGGCGATACCCTACGTATCGAAGATTATGAAATTTTGTTCATGCTCGGAGACAGTAATACAAACCCTCTTTTGGAGGAAAATACGGATACCGACATCCTAGAAATCAAACTCATCAAAAAAATGATGCGAGCCCTGGATAAGGAAGAAGACCCGAGCCTAGAAATTCTCAATGGAAAATTTAAAGATAAAAAAATTCTTTTAGACAAAGAAGCTGACAGTTGGGCCATTGGAAGGGACTCCAGCTGTGATATCCCTATTGTAGAACAATCTTTAAGCCGTACTCATGCAAAAATAGAAAAAAAATGGGGCGGCTTGGTGATCACTGACTTAGAAAGCCGCAACGGAACTTTTATCAACCGAAAAAAAATTACCGAAAAACTATTACACGACGGTGACCGATTGATGTTGGGAACCATCAAAATACTTTTTCGTAACCCTAAAGAAGTCAACCTACAAATCGCACATCAAGAATTACAGCGCAAAAAAAGAGAAGCTGCCCTAGAAGAAGCTGAGATACTTGCTAAACAACAAGAGGAAGAAGCCCGTCTTGCTGAAGAAAAGGCAGAAGAGGAAAAACGACGCAAAGAAGAAGAAGCCAAAGCCGTTGAAGAAGCTTTAGAAAAAGAAGCCGCTCAAGAGGAAGAAGAAGCCAAAGAAGAAACTCCAGCCCCTGAAGAAAAAGCCTTGCAAACGACAGAACAACCAACGGATAAAAGCAAACCAGTCCCCCCCCCTACTCCAAAGACGCGAGGCAAACTAGCTACGTCGGATATGTTAATGATTGCGATTGGCGTTTTTGTCGCCATTGCAGCCATTGTCGCCATACTTGTTTTATTAATTTTTGCTTAGAACTGCCCTAATTGGCTTCCTCAGCAGATTCTTCTGTCACTTCAGCCTCTTGTGTCGACTCAGTGGTTTCAGCAGGAAACACTTCTTCGACGTCAGCAACTTCTTCGACAAAGATTTGTACCCGACGATTTTGTTCGCGACTCATTTCGTCTTGGTTAGGTACCAAAGGCTGAGCCTCACCATACCCTGTAACAGTACCGATGCGGTTTGGATCAATATCTTGACCTTGGAGATAATCACGGACTGAAACAGCACGTTCGCTAGAAAGCCTTTGATTATAGTTGTCCGTACCGAGATCACAGGTATGGCCTTCGATTCTGATTTTAGTGATGTAAGGATGCGCCTTAAGTAAACCTGCGATTTTGTCTAATGTCGGTTTACTGATCTCACGAATAGTGGCTAGGTCAAATTCAAAAAAGATTTTGTCTTGAGCTGTTAACTCATCACCAATGTTATATTCTCGTAGTGGTGGTTTAACCCCATCATCAGGCAAAGTAAATTGTGAAAGAGGCCGTTTGGTGTAAGTATAACCCACAAAACCACGGATTGCTGGGCTACCAATACCATTTGTTATTCCAAACCCTGCACCGGCATTAATATCGTGATTATTTGCCCAGGTATATCTAAAACCAACGCGACCTTCAACCGGAGTGGTTCGACGATTGGAGTATAACTCTCTCAGGACACTGGCTGATTGAATTTCTCCTATCACTTTGAGTCCATCGCGCTGACATTCCTTGATGTTTCCTGTCTCTTGACAATTTTTAAATTTAGTAATGGCATCAATACTGATTCCTAAATCAATGAGTAATTGATCGTCCAATTCGTTGTTGCCGATATCAAAAATACGATTACGCGAATTGTACCCCACATTGAGTGCGATACTGACTCGATCCTTAATGCGGCCATCAATCACGACTTTAGCTCCACCAGCAAAACGACCATCTCCGAGAAAATCTGTTGAATTGGTAGAGGAAGGAAAACTCAAAAATGGAACCAAAGCAATCCCGACGCCGTGTTTTTTTCTGTCTAAAAGTCTAAATTTAAGGACCAATTTAATGTCACCCAAGGCAAAATTATTTTCATCAATGCCTAAAAGCGGGCTGCGAATACCTTGAAATAAATGAACCGGTATAACCGCACCTGCTGTCATCCAATCAGTGATGGCATAAGAACCCACTACATTAGCAGTTAATAAATGATCCACAACTCCACTATTGCGATTAAAGTCAATATCTCCAAATTCGTAAGGGTCATGAGCGTAGTCAAGATATAAACCCACATGATAATTTCGTTTCAGCATGGTGGGTGAGCTGTATACCGTAAAAAAATCACTATCATCGATGGTTGGAGCAAAGGTATTGACAGAAAAAGAAGGTGTTAAGGCTTGTACTGTCGTATATGAAAAAAAGCTTGCTAATAAAAAGATAAACGTCGCCAGCAAGGTTTGAAAAGAAAGTAATTTTAGTCTCAGCTTATTTCTCATATGGCCGGCAACCTCCTTTCTAAAGTTTCTACCGGTAATAATTAAAGATCCAGAAATGCTTCTGTAAATAATAATTTGTAAATAATCTACTCTTTTTTGTTAAGATGTTTGTGGTAATAAAGCCTACTAAACTACCTGGTTTCCATTAGTAAATAATATTTTTATTTATTTTATAGTTTAGGTCCGTTTTTTAAGAAAAGACGTTGAAAAAAGAAGAGTTTTTTTTTACTTCTGACAAAGCATTGTAATAGAAAAAACTATAAAATAATCTGAACGAAAACTCAACAAAGAACAAAAAACTACTTTGAATAAATGTTTTGAGTAAATATGTCGTCAATTGAAAAGGAATGTATATAAAATGCTAACATTTTTCGAGTTAAAGACAAAAAAAATCTATTTAATGGCCCTAGTAAGTACTTTTGTACTGACATCTGTTATTATAGAACCACACTGTCAAGCTCAGCCTAATCTTTTACAAAGCCCTGATAATACTCTCATACTTGCCAAAGCAAAGAAAAACAAAAAAAGCAAAAAAGCAACTTCCCAAAATGTGGAAAAGAAAATCCAGGAGCACCATCTCAGTCTTAACAAAAAAACTCATCGAGTTAAATACCCCTTTAGTGTTTCTCCCCAATTAAAAACTCCAGTCGATTTTTGGATCATGGTTTATACAAAATACGATCGCGAATACGAAATTTTTCATGACACCGAAAACTTAGGCATTATTTACTCCGTACTCAATTTTTCTAAACTCTATAATAACCCTGCTTTAGATAAAAGAGCTCGCCTGGCTATTTTAAGACCTAAGCTAGCAGAAGAAGAAAAACGCATTAAAGAAATGCTGCTCCGGATTCATGAATTTCAAAATCAACCGGCTCTACTCAATGACGAAGAAAAAAGAATCATGAAGCTTTTCTCTAATGACCCAAACCCTAACAAGTTTATCGAGGCCGCTAATGCAAAACGCATCCGAGCTCAAACCGGTATTCGCAATAAATTTGAAGAAGCTATTCAGCATTCGGGTGCTTATATCGAAGAGTTTAACCCCTATGCTTATAGCAAAGTGGGGGCAAGTGGTATGTGGCAATTTATGCCCGCAACCGGAAAGCTCTACGGTTTACAAATTGATCAATATGCCGATCAACGCAATGACCCCTTTCTAGCGGCCCGTGCAGCCGCCCGCCTCTTAAAAAATAATTATGAAGCTTTAGGCACCTGGTATCTAGCCATGAATGCCTATAATTCCGGACTCGGCACAATGAAAAATGCCGTCAAGGCAACTGGAGGCACAGATATAGGTAATATAATACAAAATTACCGTGGTGGCGTTTACGGTTTTGCCTCACGTAATTTCGTCCCTTCCTTTCTTGCGGTGCTTCATATAACTCACCGCTATCCACAATATTTTAAGAGTCTCAAACCAGATTCCAAGATCATCTTTGAAACTTATCACTTAAAAGAATCTACTTATTTGGGAAATCTAGCTGCAGGAGCCGGCATTCCTATCGAAAAAATTCTTGAACTCAATCATCATTTTTCAGAAAAAGTAAAAAATAATAGTTTAAAAATTCCTGCGGGTTATACTATTCGTATCCCTAAAGGGACGACGAAAAAATTTTCTTTAGCTGAACAAAACCTAAAAAAAAGCAATTAAGCCAAAAAACAATCTAAGCTATGGACCTCACTCAATTAAAAAAAAAATTAAAGCAGCAAAACTATCAAGATATTCACTTACAAAATTACATTCCCAGCGCAGTCTTAGTCCCTCTCATCGTAAGAAAAAATCAATGGACGCTGCTTTTGACTCAAAGAAGTGAACGTGTCAAAGACCATAAAAAGCAAATTTGCTTTCCGGGAGGTATGAAGGAACCCGGTGATAGTGAAGACCAGATAACAGCTCTTCGAGAAACACATGAAGAACTTGGGATTAGTCAAGAAAGAATCGAAATCTTAGGCAGGCTTTCACAACATTTCACGCCCACACGTTATTACATTACACCTTTTGTAGGCGTCGTCAAAACTCCGCTTCGACTCTCTCCCAATCCCAGCGAAATCAATCAAGTATTGGAAGTCCCTCTTGAACACTTTAAACAAGCCGAACATATCCAACTGCAAAAAGCGGAATTTTTTTCCAAAGACTGGAACCTGCCTTTTTATCGGTATAAAAATTTTACTATTTGGGGTGTGACAGGGAGGATAATTTCTGAACTGGTGCAAAGGATTTCCGGTGTAAAGGACTTGGCCCACTTTTCTTAAGTTCCTCAAGGTGTTTTGCAGTCCCATAGCCTTTATGTTGGGCAAAACTAAACTCTGGATAGCTTGCTTGTTGTTCTGCCATATAGGCATCCCGACTCACTTTAGCTAAAATACTTGCCGCTGCAATACACGCGCAACTTTGATCGCCTTTCACAACGGGCTCTTGCAAAAAAGCGAGTTCGAGATGTTGGTTGCCATCGATTAAAATACAATCCGGAGAAAATTGCAGTTGCAATACGGCTAGTTTCATCGCTTTTAGAGAGGCTTGTAAAATATTGATCGCGTCAATTTCTTCCACTGAAACCTGAGCCACTGCAAAGTCCAAGGCCTGAGTTTCGATCAAAGGTTTGAGTGTTTCGCGTGTTTTAGAGCTTATTTTTTTGGAATCATTGAGTCCAGGAAGTTTGAAATCTTGGGGCAAAATGACTGCTGCTGCAAAAACAGGGCCTGCTAAACAGCCACGCCCGACCTCATCGGTTC
>JAUHYS010000080.1 GCA_030426445.1 bacterium | reverse complement strand
AAAGTCCCAGCTTGAGCAGACTGAGAAATAGGTACTGTGAAAAGTAAAAGGAAAAAAAGGCTTAAAAAGAATTTCATAAGCTTTTTACTTAGACAATCATCACATCCCATGACTCCTCCCTTCTTTATTCGCCAAATATTTTTATTTTGGTCGAATATAAATTGTTTAATAATTGAAAGGGAAAAGTTGTGAAGCTTTAAACTGCGCAACGAGGGGAAGAAGATAAGGGGATAGATGTAGACCACCCTTTTTCACATCTCTAGAATCATCTGGAGTCACCACACTCACTCAAATGAAAGAAGAAATATGAATTTCGTCCCTTGGAGGCCCTGCTATCCTGATTTTTAAATTATTATGAAAAATCAGGACCAGAAGCTTTGCGTCCTCGCTTTACAACGAGTTTGCCCTTTCATGAACGAAAAACACCAAAATCAAAGAACAAAATAGTTAACGTACATTAAAATTATAAGGTGACTAAATATTAAGGTCAATGGTCGTTTTTAAAATTTTTACTAAATGAGCAAGAAATAAGAATTGTTTTTGCTTAATAAGGGCTAGTGAGGCTCTTGAATTGATATCAAATATTTTTAAAGAACAGGAATAAAAAAAGGGACCCTAAAAGGGTCCCTGATATGAGGTTCATTATTTAGTTACTTACACCCCTAGAAATTACTTTTTCCTTTTTTTTCTAAATTGATGCACTTTATATCCTAGGCTTAAGAGCAAGGTCATCACAATGAGATAACCTGGTACAGCTTGTGAACTGAGACTGCAGCCTCCAAAGGGAGTTCCACTGCCTTCTAAGTTATCGGGTGCGATAACTTCGGGCTCTTCGATTTGAGCTTGGAAATCAGGATCACAGACATTTCCAATGGTGTCATTATCGACGTCCGCTTGATCAGGGTTAAAGACTGTTGGGCAGTTATCGTTACAACCTGCTATACCATCTGCATCACTATCTACATCACTCTCTCCACATCCACAGATGCCGGCTTCGATTTTATTTTCATCTTCAGGGCAGTCATCATTACAGTCCGCAAAACCATCACCGTCACTATCGGCCGGTGGCACTAGTTCACTGGCCGTACAATCTGGCTCATCATCTGGACATTCCGTGGCGTAATAGATCGTGTAAGTTGGTGCATCGGGGGCGTTCATTACAGTCTGCAATGCCATCCCCATCAGTATCGGTGTCGGGAACACCACATCCACAAGAGCCTAATTCAATCTTATTGGGGTCTTCTGGGCATTCGTCTATACAGTCAACGATGCCATCCCCATCACTATCTTGATCAGCGATAGCGCACCCACAGATACCAGGTTCCACCTTGTCAGGGTTATCTGGGCAATTATCGTTACAGTCTGGAGTCCCGTCTCCATCTGCGTCAGTGTCCGCGACACCACATCCGCAAACTCCAGGTTCGGTTTTATTTGGGTCGTCCACACAATTATCGTTACAGTCTGGAGTCCCATCTCCATCTGCGTCAGTGTCCGCGACACCACATCCGCAAACTCCAGGTTCGGTTTTATTTGGGTCTTTTGGGCAAAGGTCTTCACAGTCTGGAGTCCCATCTTCATCACCATCGATGGGTGTTCCCAAGCACTCACCTTCTGAACAGGTATCGCCTCCCGTACACATGTCTCCATCACTACAGGCATTCTCATTGGGTTCGTTAGTACACTTGAAAGTTTCTTGACTACAGACATCATCAGTACAAGGATTGCCATCGTTACACTCGGCATCGGATTCACATTCTAATTGACAGTCTTCATCACAGCCGTCCCCATTGGTATTATTTCCATCTTCACATTGTTCCCCTAGTTCAGGTTCAAAGAGGTTATTTCCACAACCACTGCACTTTCCTCTTAAGTCTGCGACTGAACACATGGGGTCGTCGTAACCTTCACAAAGTCCACAATCTGGATGGTCACCTGGACAGACTTCATTACATAAGTAACAAAGGTAGTGTTGAAAATGGTTTGTCCCTTTGAGTTCATCAAAGGCATTGGCAGCAGTACAGATATCGTTACCCATGTCATTATCATCTAGGTTATGACAAAAACAGAAAGTCCCAGCTTGAGCAGACTGAGAGACAGGTATGGTTAAAAGAAAAAGAAAAAAAAGGCTTAAAAAGAATTTTATAAGCTTTTTGTTTAGACAGTCATCATATCCCATGACTCCTCCCTTCTTCATTCGCTAATCAAGTATTCGCGAATGCTAATGAGTTTAAATTTATAGAAAGGGAACGCATCTAGAGCGTATTACTACGCGACAAAGGAAAGAATAAAGGGGTTAGAGAAGTGCCGACCACACCCCCTATTCATATTTAATGAATCATGGAGAATCACCACACTCCCATGAAGCAAGAAACATGAATTTCGTCCCTTGGAGGCCCTGCTATCCTGATTTTTAAATTCTTATGAAAAAATCAGGACCAGAAGCTTTGCGTCCTCGCTTCACAACGAGTTTGCCCTTTCATGAACGAAAAAAACTTAATTCAAAGATCTCAACAATAACAAATTGTAAGAGTAGTGATGCGTTAGGTCAATAGTCTTGTAAAACTTTTTTTGAATAGAAATTTAATTATTTGAAATGAAAGAATTATTTCTAGTTAGCAAATGACTCCTGGTGGTAATGAGGCTCTCATGGGGGCGATAAAAAAGTGTCGTAAACCAAGTTTGCCGTTTGCATCTTCGGTTAGAATAACATCCAGGTGATGCCAGTCCGATTTCTTGTCAAATTTGACGTAAATGTGCACCATGTATTCGTCGGATTTGAGTTTGGGGGCTTGCATAATGGGTTCTTCGGCACGTTGTGGATCAATTGCGATATCTGCAAGGATAACTTGGTTGCTTAAATGACTTTCAAAACGAGAAGTCTTCTTGCGATTCTTTTTAAAGTTTTCAAAAGACCAGGGGATGATGTGTGCGTGTTTCATTTCGGTGACTTTTCCATAAGCTGTTATTAATCTTGTCACCTCACTCGTAAAGTTGAGATCGCTATTGTAGCAGTCAGGTGTTTTGAGACAGCTTGAATCTTTATCAAAGAAATCCCCTTCTTCTGGGACATATACTTTTACCTCGGAAAAAGCTTGAGGTTTTTTAGAACCACCTTGAGAGTCTTTCATTAAGCTCAACTTTACAGCATTGATTGCAAAATTTACCCGCGCCTTGTCTGCCTGACTAGTAGGGGGATGAGGGTTGTGTGGAGGTGGCGTAGGGGGAGCTATTTTTGCATGGGAAGAGACCTGGATAAACAAAAATGAGAAAAGAACTCCCAAAGTGAAAAGAAAAGACCGAACTGTTTTTTGAATCGCTTTCATAATGAAATTCTCCTAAAAATCGGATAAAAGTCTTTAAGCTTCTAAAAAATTTTAGAAACTCAATCATGTCAGAGAAAGTCACGATTTTTTCCTAAAAATGGGTTTAAATAAATGGATTTAATTTTCTTGTTCAAGGGCAGGGGAGGAAAGATCGATTTTACTGGTTTCTTGATATCCTAATATTTTTTCCTGAATTTTAGCATGGACGTAGCCTTTTTCGAGATACCAGTCCACGGCTTTTTTTAGGGCAAGCTTGACAGGGGTTTGCGGAAGCTGAAGTTCTTTGATAGCTTTATTAGCGCTAAAAAACATTTTCTTTTTACCAAGTAAAACGGCTTCAAGCTCAATCGCAGGAGTCCCCTTTGTCATTTTAGCAAAGACCTCACTACATTGGGCGGCTGTCCAGGCTAATGTGTATGGGACTTTAAAGCGGGGGGCTTTTAGGCCCGTGATTTCGGCTAAAATTTGCAAAATTTCTTTTAGGCTTAAGTTTTGGTTGCCTAAAATATACCTTTCTCCACTACGGCCTTTTTTGGCCGCTAATAAATGGCCTTGGGCAACGTCTTCGACATCGACCAAATTAAGACCTGTGTCGATGTAGGCGGGCATTTTACGATTTAAAAAATCGACAATCATTTTCCCGGTTGGTGTGGGCTTGATGTCTCGCACTCCAATAGGGGCACTAGGATTGACAATGACAACATTTAAACCTTTTTTGGCAAACTGAAAGGCTTCTTGTTCGGCCAAAAATTTAGATCTTTTGTAGTGTCCCTGACATTCCTCTAAAGTCAAAGCAGATAGCTCTGTTCCTGGTGAACCGTCTTTGGGAATACCGATGGTGCCAACCGTTGAAGTATAAACCACACGTTTGACTTTGTTATCGAGTGCAGCTTGCAGAATATTGCGTGTACCGGTGACATTGCTTTCATAAATTTCTTGGGGTTGAGGGTTATAAAAAGTGTATTGGGCAGCCACATGGTAGAGTTCGTCGCAGCCTTCTAGGGCATGGCGGAGGCTTTCTAAATGTCTTAAGTCGCCATAATAAACTTCGGCTTTGAGGCCATTGAGTAAAGCAGCGTTCGAGCTTTTACGTGAAAGCACACGCACTTCTTTGCCCTCTGCAATTAAAGCACGGGCTACTGCGTTTCCAACGAATCCGGTTGCTCCTGTGACTAAAGCTGTTGTCATAGGATGAAGCTTTAACAAAAAACGGACAGCTCATCAAGAGGCCATATAAAGTTTTCTGTATAAAATTTTTCTTGATTCTTTTCCTGCTTTAGAGAGAAACAAGTGCTATGAAATCTCAGCAATCTCATCCTAAATCTAAACCGCCGAAAAAACCGGTTAAATCAAGTGTTAAAATCAGTAAAAAGTTGATCCAACGTTCTTATTTTATCCCACTTAACAAAAGAGACACTCTGCATCTTCATCGTATTTATACTAATAAAAAAGGCCCAGGTATTTTTTTGCTCCACGGTTCAATCTCTAACGGGCGTGTGTTTTACAGCAAAGGAGGAAAGGGATTAGGGCCCTATTTAGCTCGTGCGGGTTATGATGTTTTTATTGGGGACTTAAGAGGGAAGGGTCAAAGTCGTCCTGCGATTCATCGCTATTCTGACTATGGACAAACAGAAGCGATTTTGGAGGATATTCCAGCCTTTTTAAAAAAGATTAAGCAGCTTAAAAAAGAGCCCGCAAAATATTGGGTCGCTCATTCATGGGGAGGGGTTTTACTCGCGTCTTACTTAGCACGATTTCCAAAAGAAGCAAAAAATCTTAAGGCGATTGTTTTTTTTGCCGTCAAAAGGACAGTACGCGTCTTTAACTGGGACAAGTTTTGGAACTTAGATGTTCTTTGGCATCGTTTGGGTCCAGTTCTCACCCGACTTTGGGGCTATTTGCCGATTACCACTTTAAAGCTAGGAATGGATAATGAACCCAAGTTATTCCATAAGCATATCAAGCAATGGGCGAGTCCTAGCGAATGGGTTGATCCCGTGGATGGTTTTGACTATGCAACAGCTATTCAAAAGACCAAACTCCCTCCTGTGCTTAACTTAGTTGGGCAAGGGGATACTTTTATGGGACACCCCAGTGATGTCTATAATTTTATAACAGAGATGGGTCTCCCAATACAAGACTATCATGTTCTAAGCCGTAAAAATGGAAATCTTCATGATTATAACCATATTAGTATTTTAACCCACTCTGATGTGACTAAAGACCATTTTCCATTGATGCTAAAATGGTTGAAGCACTTTTCGCTTAAATCCCCTTCGAAAAAATACCGTAAAATTTGAAACGAACTCCAGCGTTAATAGACCTGCACTGTTTGAACGAAGCGTAGCGAAGTGAGTTTGCAGGTCTTAGCTGGGTGAGTGAAAATTTAGGTATTTTATTCGGGGGATAGGGTCTTTTTCTTTGTTACTTTCTTTTTGACCTATCAAAAAGAAAGTAAGTCTATCCCTTTTTTATAAAATGGCTGATTAAATCAATCGGTACAGGAAAAACCACCGTAGAAGTTTTTTCCCCAGCAATACTCGATAAGGTTTGCAAATAGCGCAATTGTAAGGCTTCTTCTTGCTTTGATAAAATCTCTGCCGCTTCGAATAATTTTTGTGATGCTTGAAACTCTCCTTCGGCTGCAATGACTTTAGAACGTCGTTCACGTTCGGCCTCGGCTTGTTTAGCAATCGCACGAATCATGCTTTCGTCTAAGTCGACATGTTTAATTTCTACATTGGAAACTTTAATGCCCCAACGATCGGTTTGTTTGTCGAGAATTTGTTGAACGTCATTATTGAGTTTTTCTCTTTCCGAAAGCATTTCATCCAAGTCATGCTGACCTAAAACTGAACGCAAAGTGGTTTGAGCGAGTTGACTGACAGCGAGGTCAAAACTTTCTACTTGAATGATGGCCTTTTCTGGATCCAACACACGGAAAAAAATGACTGCATTCACCCGCACCGAAACATTGTCTTTAGAGATCACATCTTGCGATGGCACATCCATCACGATCGTACGCAGGTCAACGCGAACTATGGTTTGGATTCCCGGGATTAAAATAATGAGTCCTGGGCCTTTGACTTTCCAAAAGCGCCCCAGTTGAAAAACGACTCCGCGTTCATATTCGCGCAAAATGCGTAGAGACATACTGAGTAAAATGATGACAACGAAAGCGATAAAACCGACGTAATAAGGAAACAACATAACAAAATTCCTCCTAATTATTATGGATTATTGTTTTTAACATCATAAGGCTCTACTTCTAATTCAAGCCCTTCACGTGAAACAACACGCACAATCTGAGATTTTTTAATCGCTTGCCTACTATGAGCACGCCAAAGCTCTCCATGAATCCAGACATTTCCATCCTCTTCAAAGTCTTCGATAGCTTCCCCTAAACTTCCCACCATTTCTTCGGAACCACTGGCAACTTTTCGTTTTTTAGAGCCGATGGCCATACTGCTTACCACAAAAACAAAGAGCGCGCTAATTCCTGCAAGAGAAAAAATAAGGATGCGAGGAATTTTTAGTTCAGGAAACTTCTCAGCATCGATTAAAACAAAAGAACCTAAAATGAAAGCGACAATACCACCTGCACCTAATGCCCCAAAGCTGGGAACAAAGGCCTCGGCAAGCATCATCCCCAAGCCCAAGATAATCAGTGCTATTCCAAAATAATTGATAGGTAAGATATGAAGACCGTAAAAACCAACTAGGATGGATATAACACCAGCGACTCCGGGTCCAATGGAACCAGGGGTAGAGAATTCGTAGATCAGGCCGTAGAAGCCAATTAAAATCAGCAAATAGGCAAGAGAGGGGCTCGCGATAAAACTCAGTAGTTTATTTTGCCAATTGGGAAGGGCTTCGACTATTTTTGCGTTTTGGGTTTGGAGGGAGATGGTTTTTTTGTGGAATGTGATTGAGCGGCCGTCGAGCTGTTTTAAAAGTTCATCTAAGTTACTCGCCATCAGTTCAATGACATTTTTTTCTAAAGCTTCTTCTGCAGGGAGACTTTCTCCATCAATAACGGCACGACTGGCCCATTCTTGATTGCGGCCCCGTAATTTTGCTAGGCCGCGGATGTAAGCGTTGGCATCGTTGATGATCTTTTTATCCATGGCCGTACTTTGGATTTTATTTTCTTCATTTTTATTTTCTTTTGGGTTTTGATTTTTATCATCTTTTTTTTGTGAAGAAGAAGACTCCAGGAGATTAACGGGTGTAGCTGCTCCCAGGTTGGTTGCAGGGGACATGGCTGCAATATGACTTGCATAGAGAATATAGGTTCCGGCTGAAGCTGCGCGAGATCCTTCGGGGGCAACGTAAGTGATAATGGGAATTTTTGAAGACAAAATGGTTTTTATGATGCTTCGCATGGAAGTGTCCAAGCCTCCGGGCGTATCCATTTTTAGAATGATGGCATGGGCATGGGATTGATGTGCTTTTTGAATCGCCTCTTCAAAGTAATCGCTAGTGGCCGGGCCAATCGTTCCATTGATTTCTAACAAGAAAATTTGATTGGGTTCTTTTGCGTGACTTGGAGAAGATATTCGACTTTGACCCTGAAGGTCTATTGAACTGAGTAGAGGTAATAAGAAAAGCAACATCAGGATGCTTGATAGAATTTTCTGCACCAAAATGTTTTTTTTCTTTTTAATAAAAGCCCTCCCTTTTTGTGCATGATTTCATTTTTATTTTTAACTTTTTTTTTGGTTTTAGACTATCATTTTTTATTTAGTATTTTTTTTCAAACGCCCCCTGTCCCCCTCTTCGTCTCAAGAGGGGGAACATCCAACTCGTCTTTTTTAATAGAATCTAACTCTGAAGGTCCGAATAAACTTAATAGCAGGATTTATTTCATTCACTTTGTATAATCGTTCCCCCTCTTGAGATGCTGGTCTTTTGTCCCGCATTTTTGCTGGAAGGTGAGGCCGGGGGCGTTTGATTAGCAAGTAATTAAAAACCAAGTGTTAGCAAAACCGGTACATGATCACTGCCTTTAGCTTCTAATAAAACCTCGCTGCGTTCTATTTTAAAAGCGTCACTAAAAAAAAGATGG